>JADFHV010000040.1 GCA_022566975.1 Chloroflexota bacterium | reverse complement strand
ACCATCCCTACCCTGGGTGATGACGCTGGAGTAGCCCTCGATGTTGCTGGCTACAACGGGCGCGCCGGCGGCCATCGCCTCCAGCAGAACGACTCCGAAGCTCTCTCCGCCGGTGGCCGGTGAGCAGTATATGTCGGCGGATCTGTAGTATCTTGCCTTGTCCTCTTCGGATACGCCGCCGACGAAGACTACGTCCGCAAGGTTGCGTTCGGCCATGATCCGGTACGACTCGTCATCGGGCTTGCCCGGTCCAACCACTAGGAGGCGAAGGTTCGGCCAGTCCCACTTCAAACGGCTGTAGGCTCGCAGGAGATATCTCAGGCCTTTTCTTTTCTCAAGGCGCCCCAGGAACAGGAGGTTAATCATGCCGTCCCGCAGGTGTGGGAACGGGGCGGCGGTGGCAAACTCGTCTACATCGATCCCATTGGGGATTATCTCGTAGTCGCCGGGCAGGTGCTTGCTGATGAACTGGCGGGCTGGAGGTGAGACGGCGATGAGCCCGTGCAGCCTGCGGAAATAGTGCATCGCGATCCTCTTCGCGCCCAGGCCATAGAGGCGTGTCCCATTGTAGGAGTGGAAGGTGCCGATGTTCACAGAATCCACCGACTGGGCCACGCCTAATGCGTTAAGGGTGACGAAGCCGGCCATGGGCTCGTGGAGGTGAACGATGTCAAACGCTTCACGCTGCAGCAGCGCCTTTATTCGCGGTCTCAGCCAGACGGACAGGGAGACCCGGGCTATGGAGCCGCCACTGGGCAGAGGGACTGGTCTCCCCATGGGGATGAAGTCGACGTCGCTGATCCGTTGGGGGGCTGAGCAGGGTGCCACAATACGAACGCTGTGGCCCCACTGTCTGAACTGCGCGGCGAGATGGTCGATGTGGTCTGTAACGCCCCCGTGGAACGCGTGGTCGTAGGGTGAGATGAGCCCGATCTTCAGAGGGCGGTCCATATGTTGCCTCGGGGACGCCGCCACCGCTAACCCCAACCGGCCCGCGGCCGGCTAGTCTGGCCCGGCTGTCTGCCCGTCGCGTTGGCCGTCGCGCCCCGCGATGAAGTCCTCCACCATCTGTTTGGCTACGTCGTCGGTGTACTGGACCGCGGGCGACTTCATGAAATACGCGGATGGACCGACGACAGGCCCGGTCAAGCCCCTGTCCATGGCGATCTTGCTGCATCTGATGGCGTCTATGACTACGCCCGCCGAGTTAGGGCTGTCCCACACCTCTAGCTTGAGCTCCAGGCTCAAAGGGACGTCGCCAAAGCCCACTCCCTCCATCCTGATATAGCACCACTTACGGTCTTCGAGCCAGGGGACGTGATCGCTTGGGCCGATGTGGATGTTTTCGCCGTCCAGCGGGTAATCGACCTGTGAGGTGACCGACCGGGTCTTGGATATCTTCTTGGACGTCAGGCGGTCCCGCTCCAGCATGTTCAGGAAGTCGGTGTTCCCCCCGAAGTTGAGCTGGTAGGTGCGGTCAAGCCGGACGCCTCTATCCATAAAAAGGCGCGTCAGGGCGCGATGCGTGATGGTCGCCCCTACCTGGGACTTGATGTCGTCGCCTATGATGGGCACGCCGGCCTCCTCGAAGCGGCGCTGCCAGTAGTCGCCTGTCCCGCTGGCGATGAAGACGGGGATGCAGTTAACAAACCCGCATTTGGCAGCCAGTACCTGCTCGACGTACCATTTGGTCGCCTCCTCGGACCCTACCGGTAGGTAGTTCACCACCACATCCACCTCACGCTCCCGCAGGATGCCCACTACGTCATCCGTGGGGCCGGGGGCCTTGGACACGATGTCCGATACGTATCGGCCGATGCCGTCGTGGGTCATGCCGCGCTGGACCGTGACACCCATGTGGGGCACATCATGGAACTTGATCGTGTTGTTGGGCTCGGCGAAGATGGCTTCCGAGAGGTCTAGGCCGACCTTTTTGGAGTCCACGTCGAAGGCCGCGACGAAGTTGATATCGCCCACCCCATAGTCCCCCATTACCGGGTGCATGAGGCCGGTCACTTCGCTGTCGCCTGTCACTTCCTGGTACTTAAAGACGCCCTGGACCAGCGCCGACGCGCAGTTTCCCACTCCGATGATCGCCACGTTTACGTTTCCCAATCTTGCTGCTCTCCTAAGTGTAGGAACAGTGTTGTCTCCACCTTGCCGCTCTGTTCAAGAGCGGGTCAGGGGGAGCTTTGCCGGGGAGGCTAGTCTCCGTCTACTGCGACAGCCCTGGAGATTCTAGCACCTGGATGTCGGGCGGTACAAGTCTGACGCCTTGTCATCGGCCTGTAACAGGCCCAGAGGCCCTCATTTCCTCGTGACGAAGACGATTCCCGCCTGACCGACGTGACGGTCTCGGAACTCTTCGAAGAGCCTGAGCTTCTCAGGCTGGAACTCTGCCGGTCGCTCCTGTTCGTCAAGCCAGGGGTTGGGAAAGTAGAACCGGAGCAGGGTCCGGTCGTCGGCATCTGAGAGACGGACATAGTAAAGCTTGGGGATGCCCTCGTGGAACCGGTCCACGGCCTCCACGAACTGGACACCGTCCACTGCGTCCAGCTCGAGATGAATGTGCCATTCGTCCGACTCAAGCATCGCCCACCGGTCCTGGAATTCCAGTCTCTTCATAGCGGACGCGTGCATCTCGGCCACGGCGGCGCCCGAGTCGATCACCACCAGCATGTCTCCGGTGTCGATGAGCTCGCGGATCAAGTGCGTCAGATGCTCTCTCTTCATGGGCTGGGGTCACAGCTAGGGCAGTGCATCGTCCGTTGGGTCAACCTCGCCGGCGAACGATGGAAAGGATACGGCAGCCTGAGAGTGCTGTCGAGTGGAGAGTCTCCGCCTTAGATTCCTCGACGTCCGCTGGACCGCCTGGCTCTCCCCGTGGGGACGACGTTCCGTATACGCCTTTCGACGGGGCGACGTGGCCGCCATCAAGCAACCGTCGCATGCACACCGGTAGCAACATGATTTCGATGCGACCCGCCGGTTGCTGGACTGTACACCTCAGTCCCGCTTGACACCCGTGTTCCCGCTCCGCTAGCATGGAGGCGACTGTGGACGATTACTCAGATAGACCGCTGCTCCCGGCGTGCCTACCGCATGGCTCAAGCGCTCTCGCGGTAGGCCGTTTTCGTAACTAAGCCCATGAGTGCCTACGCGGGTGTCGTCCTTGCGGCTGGCAAGGGCACTCGCATGAAGTCCAAGATACCCAAGGTCCTCCACCAGATCTGCGGCCGGGAGATGGTGAGGCTCGTCGTCGATTCCGTGGCCGAAGCGGGCCTCCACCCCATCGTCGTGATTGTCCCGCCGGATAGCCGGGCCATAAGGTCAGCTCTGGGTGAGGACGTTGTCTACGTCGAGCAGCGAGAACCCCTCGGGAGCGGGCACGCCCTGCTTCAGGCCCGGCCCGCTCTGGATACCAACACCAGACTGTTCGTCATCAACGCCGACCTCCCCCTCTTGAGACCTGAGAGCATCCTGGCCCTGACCCGCGCCCATAGCGAGCGGGAGGCCTGTATTGCCCTGTTGACATCCAGTTTGGCTGGTACCGACGGGAAGGGCCGCGTGCAGAGGTCCCCGGACGGGGGCATCGTTGGTATTGTCGAGGAGAGCGAGGCGGATGAGGCCACGCTCTCGGTGCCCGAGATCAACGTCGGCGCCTACTGCTTCGACACGTCGTGGCTGTGGGAGAACCTACCGGACCTCCCACCCTCTCGGAACGGGGAGGTGTTTCTGACCGACTTGATCGCCCTGGCAGGACGGCAGGGCATGTCCGTCGAGCCGGTAGTGACCGAGGATGCCGGTGAGGCTGTCAGTGTGAACACCCGTGTGGAGCTGGCCGAGGCCGAGGGGATCCTCAGACAGCGGATACGAGACAAGTGGATGCTGAACGGTGTCTCCATGCCGGACCCCGGAGCGGTCTACATCGACCTGGGCGCAGAGTTGGGCGAGGACACCGTCTTGTACCCTAACACGCACATACGTGGGACCTCGCGCATCGGAAGTGACTGCGTGGTCGGTCCTAACTCTATGGTGATCGATTCGGTCATTGGGGATGGCTGTAAGGTAGTAGCCTCGACCATAGAAGAGTCCAGACTGGAGGACAGGGTTGCCGTGGGGCCTTACAGCCGTGTGCGAGGCGGTAGCCGATTGATGAATGACGTCTACCTAGGGAACTTCACGGAGATCAAGAGCAGCGTGTTAGGCCGTGGCACCAAGTCCTCGCACTTCAGCTATATCGGAGATGCCGTCGTCGGGTCGAACGTGAACATCGGCGCGGGCACGGTTACCTGCAACTACGATGGAGTCAGGAAGAACCGGACAACTATAGGAGACGATGCGTTCATCGGCTCTGACTCGATGCTGGTGGCGCCTATAAACATCGGTGCTCGTGCTTCGACAGGCGCCGGGTCCGTGGTCACGAAGGACGTTCCGCCAGATTCCCTGGCCGTGGGCGTACCCGCAAGGCTCGTGCAGAAGAAGACGGGCCAGGAAGAGCAGGCATAAACGGGGGCACGCGCGACACCCAGCGAGTGTCATCACCCGAGCGTACTCAAAGATGGAGACCGACGGTTTACTATCGGCGATAGCCCTAGCCGCTTCTCTGGTCGGCTTCGCTATCGCGTCGCTCGCTGAGACGAGCGTAAGCTCCGTTCGACGAGAGCGAGTCCAGCACCTCGTATCCCAGGATGTAGCCGGCTCGGCGGCCCTGGAGCGTCTGCACAGCCTCTCGGCGGGGCCAGCCAATGCGGTCGCCCTGATCCGAGTGGTGTCCCTCTCCTCGGCCCTGGTCTCCGCGGTCGCGGTCGTTATCGTCCACATGGGCGTCGCGTGGGCAGCCATCGGGCTGGTCGGCCTCGCCGTTCTTGTCTTCCTCGGCGCCGTCCACCTGGCCACGGATGCCATTGCATCCAGGCACGGCGAGCGTATCTCGCTCAAGATCGCGGGCGGCGTCGGCCTCCTCACCTGGCTCATGGGGCCGCTGCTATCGCCGGGGGCGCTAATCTTCTGGCGAACAGGTAGCGCAGAGGACGACCGAAGGGGGTCCGGGCCCGAGATGATCCCTACCGAAATCGACCTGCCCCTCGAGGCCGCCGCAGAGCCCCTAGACGAGCGCGAGGTCAGAATGATCCACGGCGTTGTCCGTCTGGATACCACAGTGGCGCGGGAGATAATGGTCCCGCGCCTGGATATCGTGGCGGCAGAGATAGGGACGCCCATCGCCGAGCTGGCCGAGCTGATGGTCAGGGGCGGTCACAGCAGGATTCCCATCTACCGGGGCGACCTAGATCACGTCGAGGGCGTTGCCTACGCCAGGGACATTCTTCAGGAGCTGGTCCGCAACAGCAAGGCATCGGGCGTACTGGTCGACAGTCTAATACGTCCGGCGCTGTTCATCCCGGAGTTGAAGAGCCTGGAAGCGCTTTTGAGTGAGTTCCAGGGCAAGCGCGTCCACCTTGCGATCGTGGTGGACGAATACGGGGGCGTATCGGGGCTGGTTACCATCGAGGACCTCCTGGAGGAGATAGTCGGGGAGATTCGGGACGAGTTCGAGCTGGGAGAGCCTGAGATACAGACAGTCGGCCGCGACGAGTTCATCATAGACGCCGGCGTCGGTCTGGAGCAGCTCAACGAGCTGTTGAGCCTCGACGTCGAAGGGGACGGCTTTGACACGATTGGCGGATTTGTCTACCAACGGCTGGGCAAGATCCCCAGCGCTGGAGACGCCGTGGAGTACGATGGCCTCCGGGTCGAGGTCATGTCCACAGTAGGCCGGCGTCTCAAGAGACTCAGAGTTACCAGGTCAGGCACTCGGACGAGCAGCAGCGGCTAGGCCGGCGCCTGGCCATCGCCAGAACAGGCTCCGTGTCAACCACCCCGAATCCCGGAGGTGAGTCAACAAACAAAAGCCCCCGCGTGATGAGCGCGGGGGCTTTTATTATATTCCGCTGTCGTGTACCGCGCTACTTCTCTTCTGTAACTACCAGGGGAGCAGTCGCCACCGATCCAAGGCCGCCTCTGCCGATGAGGGTGTATGTCCCGGGGTCGAGACTGATAGTGGCCTCGAACATGAAGGCACCGAAGTCGTTGGCATTGTCGCCAACCACCACCTTGTCTCCGCCATCCGGCAACGCGCCGAGGATGGAGATTGCTACGCCCTCGCCGGGGAGGAATCCGGCGCCCCACACCGTCGTCGACTCGCCCGATACGACGGATCCCACTACCATGCTTGTGCCTGGGCTCGGGTCCGCGATCCTGAACGTCACGATGTTGACGGGCTCGCTGGCTGTGCTGCCGTCGGCGCCGATCGCCACGATCGTCCTGATGCCCTGCGCCTTGTCGACCACACCTTCCTGCTGGCCGGCCGAGTCGAAGCTCGACATGAAGGCGCCGGAACCGTTGGCGGTGACGTTGCCCAGGATCGGCCGAATGACGTCGTCAACCCATAGGCTGATGATGACGGGCTCGCCGGGCCTGAACCCGGAACCCCATACCGCGAACGGCTCTTCCATGGTCATTGTGGCCTTGCTGATGGCCAGGCCGCCCTGGGGCGCAACAGCGTCCGCGCCTGGGGCACCGGCCGGCCCCGCAGGCCCAGGAGGCCCCGGGTTACCAGGGTTACCGGGCAGGCCGGGCAGGCCCGGGTCACCGGATACGCCCTGTACTCCCGGGAAGCCCGCATTACCGGGGTTGCCAGGTTCTCCGGGCAGACCTCGCGTACCACTCGGTCCCTCGCAGGCCACGAGGACCAACGCGAACAGAGAGAGCAGGGCTAGGAAACCCCCTATAGAAAAACGCTTTCTCAATTTGACCCCCTCTTTAGGAGAATCCAACAGCGCCCACTAGACCGTAGGAACGGGTTTCTTTACGTGGCGCCCTGTCGAACAAAGATTTCGCCGGTACACCCGGCGACAGTCGAACGGCGGCCTAATGATATTAACGATGCTGGCGGATGTCAAGCCCCCTTAGCCCCACTTTGGAAACGGCTGCAAGCAGCCTTATCAGGCACCATTAGCTTGTTGAGGCGGAGGCTAGCTGTTATATTCTGGGCATCCGCCCCCGTAGCTCAGCGGATAGAGCACTGGCCTCCGGAGCCAGGTGCGTGGGTTCGAGTCCCACCGGGGGTACTTTCCCTCATTCGCGGCCCAGGGCGGCGGCCAGGGCGTTGTAATCATAGTCAGAACCACCGGGCCTTGTCCACCACGTTCCTCAGGGTCCTGCCCTCGTTGAACCGGATGCAGTTGTCGATGAAGAGCTCCGCGCGTCTGTCGTTCAGATATGGCCCTATCCCCGCCACGTGGGGAGTGATCAGGACGCCTGGCGCGGTCCAGAGGGGATGGTCCACGGGGAGCGGCTCGACCTGAAAGACATCCAATCCCGCGCCCGCTATCCGGCCACCCTCGAGCGCGGCGACCAGGTCGCCCAGCACGACCGTGGCGCCGCGTCCTATGTTGATGAAGAAGGCGCTGGGCTTCATGCTGGCGAACTGGGCCGCCGCGAACATCCCCTGAGTCTCCAGTGTCTCGGGCACGGTCACGATGACGAAGTCGCCTCGCGGCAGGACGTCGCTGAGGGAGTCCGGCCGGTGTAGCTCGGCAACTCCCGGAGGTGCCTCGGGCCTGCGTGGGTCCACCCCGAGCACCCTCATGCCGAACTCGGCGCAGAGACGGGCCGTCTCGGCACCGATGCCCCCCACCCCCACTACAACTGCCGTAGAGTCCGGCAGGTAGATCGGCTCGTATCCGGGCCGCCACTCCCGTCTGTGCTGCTGGGGAATGTATACGTGGAGGCCCTTAGCGAAGACAAGGACCATGGACATGATGTGGGAGGCGATGTGATCGTTGTAGATCTCACGGGTGTTAGTGACAACGACGTCGCTGTCGATGAGGGCCTGGTGGTAGTAGCCGGCCCGGGGACCGGCCTGCGGACAGGCTATCCACTTGAGGTTGCCGGCCCTCGCGAAGAGCTCGGGCGCTATGTCGCCGAAGGCGGCGTCGGCATCCTCTATGCTCTCCATAGCCTCGCCTACCGAGTTGCACACGGTGACATCGATGTCCGGTATCGCCTGCCTTAGCTTGTCTGGCCAGTCGTCGATGACTGTGGCCTCACCGAGCGCGGCAGGGGGCAGTATGATCAGCTTGAATCCCATTGGCTCGTTCTAAATGGACTGGGCTGGCGGCCAGTTTAGGCCGGGGTCAGACGGCTGTCAACAGGCGTGGGCTTGCGGACGGCGGTGGAGGCTACCTGGTGCGGGGGTTGAGAACGTCGTTAAGGGCGTCGCCGAGCAGGTTCCAGGAGAGGACCAGTAACGTCGCGACGAGGCCTGGGCCGAGCAACAGCCATGGGTTGCTCCGGAGAGCTGGAATGCTGCCAAACTCGCGCAGCATCACCCCGAGGCTTGGGCGTGGCGGCTGTACGCCCAGTCCGAGAAATCCCAGGATGATCTCCGTCCCGATGAAGACGCCCATCCCCATGGTGACCATGACCACGATGGGGCTGATGGCATTGGGCAGGACGTGAACGAAGAGGATCCTGGGAGTCGAGGAGCCGATGGCCTGGGCCGCCTCGACGTACTGAGTTTCCTTCAGGGTCAGGACCTGCCCTCGCACAAGCCTCGCCATGCCGAACCAGCCGAACGCCACCAGCGCCAGGGATATGACGAGGTAGTCGGCCACGCCGCTGCGTACCAGGCCATCCAGGAAAGTGTTGTCCTCTATCGTCCTGACCCAACCCAGGACCCTGGGCTTTAACGTAGCGGCCAGGATGATCACCAGGAAGATATCGGGGAACGAAGCGAACACCTCTCCGGTCCGCTGGATGACCGCGTCGGCGCGCCCGCCAAAGTAGCCGGAGATGAGCCCCAGGGTCACGCCGATGACGAGCCCGCCTGTGGCCATGGCCACCCCGGTGATAATCATAGAGTTCTGTATTCCCCATATGACCCGTGTCAGGTGGTCGCGGCCGGCGAAGTCGGTGCCGAACCAGTGCTGGAGGCTCGGCCCCTTCCTGATGACCGTATAGTCCTGGTCGTCGTAGCCGTATGGAGAGATCCACTCGACGAAGATGGCGCCGGTGTACAGGAGCACGAGCACGGCTACACAGGCCATGGCGAGCTTCTTTCGCAACAGCCTCGACCATGCCCGCGCCAGATGCCCCTGGCTTCGAACGGTCCTCTCGCCTGTGAGGGCGAGCTCGCCCAGCGCCAACTTTTCGGCTGATCTCATGCTACTTGTAGCGGATCCTGGGGTCTATGAAGGCGTATGAGAGGTCCGCCGCGAGATTCGCCATCACAAAGGCGGTCGAAGTGATCAGGGTGAAGGCCATTATCACAGGATAGTCCCTGTTGAAAATGGAGTCGATCAGCAGGTTCCCCACACCGGGGAACCCGACTATCCGCTCCACGATGAAGCTGGTCGTCATAATTCCCGCCAGGGAGAAGGAGAGGATTGTGATGATGGGTATCATCGCGTTCTTGAGTATATGGCGCGAGTCCACGGTGAAGCCGGAGAGACCTTTGGCGTACGCCGTGCGGATGAAGTCCTGGCCCATGACGTCCAGGGTGCTGGCGCGCATGAGCCGGGCCAGGCCGGCGACTCCCAGGATCCCCATGCTAGCCGCGGGAATGACCATGCGCAGGTCCCAGAAGCCGCCCCAGCCGGAGCACGGCACCAAGCTCAGCTTCAGACAGAAGATCCACAGCAAGAAGGGGATGGTGACCATGATGGGGATAGACATCAGGATCAGGAACCCCGCGACGGTAGCCGGGTCCATCCACATGCCCTGCTTATGAGCAATCATGAACCCCACCGGCAGTCCGATGCCGAGACTGACGGCCATGGCCGCGATGTTAACCTGGAAGGACACCCACATCTTCGGCCCGAGCAGATCCCTGACGGCCCGCCCCCGGAACCTGAGGCTCTCTCCCAGGTCACCCCTCAGGACTCCCCACATGTAGTCGCCGTACTGGACAAAGAAGGGGCGGTCGAGTCCAAGGGCCTGGCGCAGCGGTTTGGCCCTCTCCTCCGTGTAGCGGTTACCCAGCATCACCACCACCGGATCGCCCGGCCCGAAGCGCCCCAGAGCGAAGGTGACCAGCGTGACGGCGAACAGCAGGAAGGGCAGCCAGAGCAGCCGGCGGACTACGTATATCCCCATCGTTTAGCCCCCGTAGGTAAAGCCCCAGAGACGTCTAAGAGTCGGCGGGCGCATCCTCGTCCGGAGTGGCCTGGTACGGCGGTCTGTGAGACAGATGACACGTTACACGACCGACGATGGCTATTGGGGCTCACATGATCTGTTACGTAACCGGGTACGGGTCGGGATTTCATTGTGCGGGACTTAGCACTCTCCCAGGTGGGGAAAGGATAAACCTGGCGACCCCTGAACACAAGCTGCCCCAGCCTCCGGGCTGGGGCAGCTCCTTCGCCGCACGGCGCGGGTCTGCAGCTCGCTCTGCTACTTCTCGAAGTAGACCTCTCGAAGCTTGGGAATGATCATGGGCGTTATCCTGTAGTTCTGCACGTGGGACTTGATCAGAACGTGACGCTCTCCCTGGTACCAGAGTGGGACCCAGGCGGCGTCCGCCACGATCATCTCCTCGGCCTGCCGGTAGAGGGCGACCCGCCTGGCGACGTCCGATTCTATCCGGGCCTCTTCAAGGACGGCGTCGAGTGCGGCGTTGGAGTAGCCGCCGTGGTTGATGCTGCTCTCGGAGTGGAACAGGATATCCAGGAAGTCCTGCGGGTCAGGGTAGTCCGCCTCCCACCCGAGTCCGGCGAACGCCTGGAACTTCTGGTCCTGAAGGTCTTCCAGGTAT
>JADFHV010000039.1 GCA_022566975.1 Chloroflexota bacterium | reverse complement strand
CGTGACGGTGGGCGACCTGGACTACCTCCTCCAGTGACAGCCCCTCGAAGCGCATGTCCCAGACGTAGGCAACGGCCGCCGTGCTCTCGCCTATGGCGGCCTCCAGCTCCCCGAGCGTCACGTCGGACTCGGAGCCCACGTCCACCAGGGTCGCTCCAGCGAGGCGGTACGCCACGTCGTACTTGTTCCGGTGCATCTTTTGGACGAGGACCTCGTTCCGCATCCCCGTGGTGTCGGGAAGCTGGCGTATCCGGTCCTCGTCGATGCCCGTCATGCAAGCCGCCGCCTGGAGCACCTGCGCCGCGGCGCAGCCCGCCGTTACCATCCCGCCTTCGGCGCCCGTAATGCTCGCGATATAGTCACCGGCCCTGCGGTTCAGCTCGTCCACGTTCACGTAGTAGGCGGCCGAGTCCACCATGGCCTGGAGCACCTCGGGCGGCATCGTGCTGCCGCCCAGGACCGTTCTCCAGTGGTGGCCGTTGATCAGCGGCTTGACGCCCAACCGCTCGAACACCGACCCTGCTGGACTCGTTGTCGTCATCATCGCACCTCTTCAAGGCGTTCTGCACGGCCGCCACGATAATAACGGGGGAGCCGCCCAGTGACAAGGAGCCTTGTTGACAGTACGCCCCCACCCACTTAAGGTTGCCCCCGTCAGAAACAGAGCTTGCCCGTCGGAAACCGGAGCTTGGAGGTTAAGAGGCCATGAGCCGCTTGGTTGTCCCGGTGGCCGCATGATCAATCAGACCTCCGTCACCGCATCAAGGAGTAGCTAGATGAGTGCAACCGACCGCAAGGACATACCCTTCGCTGCGGGGGTCGTCGGGAGTCTGCCGCGACCGCAGGCGGTGGTGGATATGCTGCCCGATGATCCCGGGGAGGAGTCGGCGGAGGCCTCCAGGTCGCCCCAGATGAATGCCGCCGTCAGCTACGCGATCGCCATGCAGGAGACGGCCGGCCTGGACCAGGTCAGCGATGGGGAGTGGCGCCGGCACGCCTATACCCACATCATCGCCGACGTGGCCACCGGCTTCTCGCCGGACAACCGTGAGAGCCCCCATCGATGGGGCATCACCGTGACCGAGCCTATGGAGGTGCGCCGCCGGGGGCTGGTGGCCGACGAGGCCCGCTTCCTGGTGGAGTCGACGGACCGGATGACCAAGGTCTGTCTGCCGTCGCCCTATCTGCTCGGGGTGCGACTCTGGGAGAAGGAGTGGTCGTCGAGGGCGTACCCGACGCGCGACGAGTTCATCGACGCGCTGGTGCCGATACTCCACGACGAGCTCGTCGCACTGCAGGCCACGGGCGTCTCTGTGGTCCAGATCGACGAGCCGCACCTGTGCGTGCTTGTGGACCCGAAGACACGGGCGGAGTTCGATGACCCGCAGTACGAGATGGACCTTGCCGCGGCGAAGATCAACGAGGTCATCCACGGAGTGGACGGAGTCAGGTTGGCGATACACCTTTGCAGGCGCAACTGGGGCCGCAGTGGCTGGGGCGCCGAGGGGGGCTACGGGCCCATCGTAGAGACGCTGAAGAAAATCAAGGTCGACCAGTACGTAATGGAGTTCTCAATCCCCGCCGCGGGCGACGTGGCCATCCTCAAGGAGATGCCGGAGGACTCGCTCATCGGCCTGGGGTCCGTGGAGTGCCGGTTCGAGCACGTGGACACCCCGGAGGAGATAGTAGCCCGTGTAGAGGAGGCCCTCAAGTACGTGGAGCCTGAGCGGATCAGCCTGAATCCCGACTGCGGCTTCTCACCCGGCAAACAGGCCTACGCTCCCCTCGATGAGGCCTACTCAAAGCTCAAGAACGAGGCGGAAGCGGCGCGCCGCCTCCGCGAGAAGTATGCATAACCGCCGGGTGCGACGGCCGTCACGCCATCCTCACCGCAATCGGCAAGCGCGATAACCGCCGCGGTCAGCCCCGGCATCACATTTGAGCGCAAGCCGACTACTGCTTCTTCCTTCTTATCTTGGGTATCTTCTCCGGCAGCCCGCCGGCCCAACCAAGCGACCGGCCTGCCCACTCCCGGGCCCTCTCGACGTCGCCCCTCCAGGCCCTCGGGGATGGTGACGTACTCCCTCATCCGCCTGCCGGGCATCGGCTCCGGCGTAGATGCTCCATCCTCGGCCAGAAGCTCCGTCCGGTCCTCCTCCATCAGGCGCACGAAGACGTCGCTACCGAAGATGCCTATGAACATGTTCCCGTTGACGAACGCTCCCAGATGGCCAAACATGGGCCTGACCTGGACGCGGTCGTCGTCCGGGACGATGGACCGGAAGAACGCGATCGAATCGTCGTCGGGACGCGGAAACGGCATGCTAGATCTCCTTCACAGATCGAATTCCCGTTCGTCCTGCCTGTCCTGAGCCCGTCGAAGGACCCTTTGAGACCGCTCTGGTCGGTTTCCGTTGACCCCGCCTCGGCGGGGTTGTACCCTCAGACCGCCTGAGACCGGCATGTTACACGGGAGCAGCTCATGAAAGCTATCGTACTGCGCGGTGGAGACACCGTCACCCTTGAGGACCGCCCGTCGCCGGACGCCCGTCCCGGGGAGGTGCTGGTCCGTCCCGACCACGTCGGGATCTGCGGCACCGACCTGCACGCCCCTCTACTCAAGGACCTCTTTGTCCCCGATGTGGTCATGGGCCACGAGTTCTCGGGAGAGGTCGTGGACGTGGCACCCGGTGTGGAGGGATGGCGGCCGGGGGACCGCGTCACGATCAACCCCAACGGCGACGTATGCGGCGAGTGCGACCAGTGCCGGGCCGGTAGGCCGAACCTGTGCAAGCCCACGGTGCGGGGCAACGCTATCGGGGTCCATCGCGATGGGGGCATGGCCGGCCTCGTGAGCCTGCCACCGGCCGTCCTGCACCGGCTACCCGACGGCGTCTCCGGACTGAGAGGGGCCTTCGTAGAGCCGCTGGCCGTGACAGTGCACCTCGTGCGGGTGGCCGGGTTCAAGCTCGGCGGACGCGCCGTGGTCCTGGGCGCCGGGCCCATCGGTCTGCTCACCACGCAGGTGCTGCGGCGGGCCGGGGCCTCTCACATCGCTGTCGTGGAGCCTTCATCCTCCCGGCGGGAGATGGCAAGCCGCCTCGGGGCCGACGTCGTAATCGACCCCGGCGCCGACGACCCCTCGGCGCTGTTCGGTGGCGACCTTCCGGCGCCGGACCACGTCTTCGAATGTGCCGGTATTCCCAGCGGCGTCAGGACTGCCATCGCGATAGTGAAGCCGGCTGGAACGGTCGCGGTGGTCGGAATCTGTCCGGAGCCCCTGGAGATGGACGTCAGCGACCTGATCTTCAAGGAGGCCGTCATCAGGGGTAGCATCATCTACGTCGAGGAGTTCCCCGCGGCCATCCGGTTGCTGGAGCAGGGGGCCATCGACGTGGAGACGATGATCACGCGCGTCATGGACCTGGACGACTACGACGAGGCGTTCGCCCTCCTGGCACAGCCCGACGAGTCCGTGAAGATACTCCTCCGGCCTTAACAGACGTGGCCGCTTGAGCTAACTCGCCATTCGCTGATGCGCACATCCGGGCGACCTCCTGAGTGCCTACCGCATGGCCATGCCGCCTGAGACGACGATGGTCTCGCCCGTGATGTAGGCGGCATCGGGGCTGGCCAGGAAGGCCACGACGTTGGCCACGTCCTCGGGCTGCGATATCCGCCCCAGCGGCACGGGGGAGGCCCGCTGCTTCAGGTGCTCGCCGGGCTCGAGGTCGAGCTGCCCGACTCCGATCTCCTCGTCCAGCGTCCAGTTGAAGGCCGTGTCCACGATGCCGGGGGCCACGGAGTTGACCGTGACGCCGTACTCGGCCATCCTGGCGGCGCCCACCTTCGTGAGGTTGATCACCGCCGCCTTGCTGGCGGCGTAGGGCGGCGACAGGGTCGTCCCGCCGGCGACGCCCGCGATGGACGAGATGTTGATGATGGTGCCGCTGCGCTGCTCCATCATCCGTTTGGCGGCCTCCTGCATGTGGAAGTAGAGGCCCTTCAGGTTCAGGTCGATGGTCCAGTCCCAGGTCTCCTCAGTCACCTCGGGGAAGGGCTGCGCCCTGATGGCCCCGGCGTTGTTTACCATGACGTCGATGCGTCCGAAGCGCTCCACGACGTCTTCCACCAGGCGCTTGGCGTCCGAGACCCTGGAGGCGTCGAAGATGCCGCTCGCCACCCTCGCACCGGTCTCGGCGATCTCGCTCTCCACCGCCTTCAGCAGGTCCTCCCGGATGTCGGTGATGAAGACCGCCGCGTCCTCGGCGGCCAGCCTGCGGGCGATGGCCCGGCCGTTGCCCTGTCCCGCCCCGGTGACGGCCGCCACCTTACCCTTCAGCGACCGACCCGTCGGGACGCTCTTGTACGAGTCTTTCAGTGGAGAGGTCATTCACGTTCTCCTTTCCCCAGTTCCCCAGCGGCATCCTCCCGGTCCTTCGGTGAGGGCGGTCCGCGAACCGTCCCTACGCGACTCGGAGGGCGCACACGCAGGTACGCCCCTACCAGAGCGATTGCCGTGCAGGGCAACATATCCGACGCTCGGCTTAGTGTCAAACAGCGACAGCCCCAATAGCCGTCGTCCCTTATAATGGACGGCGGGACATCGCCGTGCCTTCAGCCAACTCGCACATCATCGAGGTCGAGGACCTGCACAAGAGCTACGGGACGCTCAAGGCCGTGGACGGCGTCTCTTTCTCGGTGCGGACCGGCGAGGTCTTCGGCATCCTCGGGCCCAACGGCGCCGGCAAGACCACCACCGTCGAGATCCTCGAAGGGATGCGCGCTCCTGACAGCGGCCGCGCCACCATCAACGGCATAGACGTGAGTGAGGACCCCCGCGGCGTCAAGGCCTTGATCGGGGTCCAGCTCCAGTCGTCCCACTTCTTCGACAACCTCAAGCTCACGGAGATCCTGAAGGTCTTCGCCAGCCTGTACGGGCGCTCCGTGGACCCGATGGAGCTGCTGGGGAGGGTCGAGCTGGAGGACAAGGCGGACTCCTATTTCGAGAAGCTCTCGGGCGGGCAGAGGCAGCGCTTCTCCATCGCGGCGGCGCTGGTCAACAGTCCCCTGGCGCTGTTCCTGGACGAGCCCACCACGGGACTGGACCCGCAGTCGCGCCGCCACATGTGGGAGCTCATCGAGGGCTTCAAGCGTGAAGGCACGACCGTGCTGCTGACGACCCACTACATGGAGGAGGCGGAGAGGCTGTGCGACCGGGTGGCAATCATGGACCGGGGACGGATCATCGCGCTGGACAGCCCCGACGCCCTCATCGACGCGCTCTTGTCCAGGGGTTTCCACAAAGAACGCTCGGAGCGGCAGGCGAGCCTGGAGGACGTCTTCCTGGACCTGACCGGCCGCGACCTGAGAGAGGAGTAATGTCCAGGATGAGCGACCGAAGGAGTCGGTCTGAGACGGGTGGTCCGGGGGCCGCTCCATGCTGCGTGATGCAGGACTTGACCAGAGATGGGCAAGTCGCGGCGGTGGGAAGTGCCCTCCCCACCCCAGATTCCTCGTCGCCCCGAACGCCTCTTCCAGTCGTGGGCCAGATGTGGGCTCCTCGGAATGACAGCGCGCCTCTCCATCATGCCGAGGTCTGCCGTGGACTTGCCCCAAAGAGGCGGAGCGGAGGGACCGAGTGAGGTCTAACCCGACGTGGGTGCTGACGGCCGCGACCATCAAGATGTGGTTCCGCGACCGGACGGCGATGTTCTGGAACTTCGTGATACCCATCATCATCATGGCCATCTTCGGCGTGCTCAACTTCGGCTCCTTCAGCAGCGTCGACGTCGGGGTCGTGGACCTGGCGGACAACGAGACCTCCCGCGGCCTCGTTCAGGGCCTCGAGGACGTGGAAGCCCTGGACCTCTCGCAAGGGGCCTCGCTGGAGGGGGAGCGTCAGGCGCTCCTGGACGGCGACCGCGAGCTGGTCCTTGTCCTCCCGGACGGTTTCGGGGTCTCCGGCGAGACCTCGGAGCTCAGGCTCCTCTACAACGAGGGGAGGCCCCAGGAGGTCGAGGTGGGCCGGGCAATCATCAATGAGCTTTTGCATGAGATGACGCTTGCGGCGGCCGGGGTGGAGCGCCCGTTCACGCTGACCTCAGAGCCCATAACCAACCGCGACTTCAGCTACATCGATTTCCTCCTCCCCGGCATCATCGCGATGTCCATAATGCAGATGGGGATGTTCAGCGTGGCCTTCAGCTTCGTCCAGCTCAAGAGGCTGGGCATCCTTCGCCGGCTGTTCGCGACTCCCGTGCGCCCGGCCAGCATCCTGTTCGCCCAGGTGGTCACCCGCCTGATAGTGTCGGCCGTGCAGACGGTCCTGCTGATCGGCATCGCCGTCCTCTTCTTCGACGCGGAGATCGTCGGCAACATCGCCGCCATACTGGTGATGGCAATCATCGGTGGAGGGGTCTTTCTCACCATCGGGTTCGGCGTCGCCGGGTGGGCCAAGAACGAGAACGTGGCCGCGCCGGTGGCCAACGTGATCGCCATGCCGATGATGTTCCTCTCGGGCGTATTCTTCGGCCGCGAGTTCCTGCCGGAGATCCTTCAGACCATCACCGCCTATCTCCCGCTCACGTACCTGGTCGAGGGGATGCGCAACATCTCGGCCGACGGGGCTACCCTCTGGTCGCAGGGCGAGAACCTCCTCGGGCTGGGTGTGTGGCTACTGCTGAGCTTCATCGTGGCGACGCGCCTCTTCCGCTGGGAGTGATTTTTGGATTTGGCCATGTACCACCCCGTGAACGGGGCGGCATCGGGGCCGCTGGGTCGACATTCGCTCAGAAGGTGCCGGGTGGGCGCGCGGGCGGGACCAGGATTTTGGCGAGGCGGTGGCGGTCGGGCAGGGTCTTCTCGGTCGTGCATTTTTCCAGGTAGGCGATGGCCCGCGTGAGGGTGGAGAGGTAGAGCCCGGCGTCGATGATGGCGTCGATGACCTCGCGGTCGGTGGGTGTCGGGCGGCCCTCCTCCATGGCGCGGTCCCAGCGGTCCACGAGCTCGGAGACGACGGCCTGCACTGTCAGCTCGGTGCGCTCACGAACGAGCCTGCGCTCCAGCACTCTCAGCCTTGGCCCTAGCGTCGGGGTTGTCTCTCTTGCCAGAGGGAGAACGCGTCGTCGAGCTTGTCGAGTCGCCTCTCGAGGTCCTTGAGGTCGAGGGCCCTGAGCCCGGCGTAGAGGGTGGTCCTTGCTGCCCGGAGACGAAGGTCGGCGTCGGGGCTGTCCATGGCGTCGGCGAGGACGAGGACGCCCTTGAACATGAGGCCGCTAAGCTCGGCGTGGGCGAGCTCGGCGGCGCTGTCTCGGAGGGACTCGAACCTGTCGCGGAAGTCCGGGTCGTCCATCCAATTGTACAGAGTTGTACGTGCGATTTTGGCGAGCCTGGCACCCTCGGAGAGGGTGGGAGACGCGACGAGGTAGGGCATGGCGTCGATCTGGCGCCTGGCGAGGGAGGTTGATTTTTCTGTACCGTTTCGTACCATTCTGTACCTTTTGGGGGATTGTGGTCACCCGGACTGAAGTCCGGGGTTAGGGCCGGGAAAGAAAAGGGGACAGGCCCGGTGGGGTCTGTCCCTACGAGCTAAAATAGCACGGATGTTCGGGTGATGTCAAGGGGGTTGGCGTTCGGTGGGTTATAAGGGTGTTTCGATGGGTCTTTCGGGATTCCGGGCGAACCTTGGGAACGCCAGCCGATAGTATGCTCTGGTTGTCACGGCGTTCGTCCCGAGTGTGGAGCAAAGGGATATAATTCGATGGAGGCGCTTGCCGGAGGTTATTGAAGCTGCATGCGATACGCGGCAATTGAACGGACGGTAAGCATTAACGCGCATGTGCAGGTGCTCACTGCTTGTACATGTTGCTGGCTGGGTTGGCGCAGAAGGTTAGAATAATCCGGCGAGCGCCCCATTCACATCATGGCAGTTACACTGAGTACCGAGCTCTCGAAGTCACCTACTGAGCTCAGGGAGCTATTCAGTAAGCTCACGGGACCCAGTGACATCGCTAAACTCCTGGAAGTCCCCTACGGCCTGCTAGTTTGGCATATCTATAGGTCGCCGGTGGACAAGCGGTACATTAGCTTTGACATACGCAAGAAATCTGGAGGCCTTAGGCAAATACACGCCCCGGTAAGTGGGCTGAAGATAATTCAGAGAAAACTGAATCAGGTGCTTAATGCCGTCTACCAGCCTAAAGCCGGTGTATACGGATTCACGCCGGGTCGTAATATAGTCCAGAACGCCCAGAAACACAGGAATAGACGATATGTGTTTAATGTGGACTTGTCGGACTTCTTCCCATCCATTCATTTTGGCCGGGTGATGGGGCTCTTGATGGCTGTACCCTACGGGCTTAGTAGGGATGTAGCTAAAGTGTTAGCACAGATATGTTGTCACCAAGGAAAGCTCCCCCAAGGCGCGCCCACCTCACCAGTGATCTCGAACATGATCTGCGCCAAGATGGACAGTCAACTGAAGAGATTGGCGGGAGAAGTTAAGTGTGTATACACGCGCTACGCTGATGATTTGACCTTTTCGACCTCGTTGGGCACGTTCCCCGATTTCATTGCGAGGTACTTCGAGGGTGATCCCGGAGTGGTCGAGATTGGGCCGAGGCTCAAGCAGATAATTCAGAGTAACGGGTTCGATATCAACGAGGACAAAGTGCGGCTTCAGCTCAAAAACTCTCGTCAAGAGGTAACTGGCCTCACGGTTAATGAGCGCCCGAACGTGAGGCGGAGGTACGTAAAGCAGATAAGGGCAATGTTGCATAACTGGAGATCGTTCAGCCTCGATGCAGTACAAGAGAAGTTCTGGTCAGACTACGACACTAGGTCACGCGCTCCCTTCAAAAACAAGCCGAGATTCCGGAATGTCCTGCGAGGCAAGATCGCGTTTCTAGGTGCGGTTCGAGGCGAGACGGACAAGCTGTACCTGAAGTATTTGGAGGAGTTCGAGATATTGGACCGAGCAAGCAGCACCGGCGGCCCCTAGGGAGATTTGTCGTTGGAAATACGAGTATTCAGCTACTCAGACGCGGAAGAACTCATTGCCGCGCTCAGGTGGGGAAGTGAGATGCTAACGAGCCTGAAGCACGCTGGCTTCGGTGATATAGCGTTTCGCGGCCAACGAGACGCCAGGTGGGGACTTGTACCCACAGCGTTCCGTTCAGGTGTTAAGCTCGGGTATCTCGACGACGTCGTCGATGCTCCGACGGCAACAGCGGAACGCAACGCTTACGGTGAGTTTCGGGCCGTCTTAGACTTTCTGAGACTTGCGGACGATGTGGGACTTCCTGTCCCGGGCGACAATCCGCTGTTTCGACAAACTGAAGTAGTCGTCAGTGTCATAGAGAAAGCGTCCAAAGAAGCGACCTGGCCTCCAATAGAGGTGCTGGAAACGCTGGCGATCGCACAACATCACGGAGTACCTACGAGACTGCTTGATTTCACACATAATCCGCTGTACGCAGCATTTTTCGCCGCCGCCGATGCTTTGAATGCGTCCGAAGCTACGAATTCGGACGAGTTGCTGGAGGCAGATTTGAAACTCGCGGTTTGGGCCGTTGATCTGCGCTTCTTAAGGGGTGCCGCGTACAGTAGAGCCCCGGCTGTCGAAAGAGTCAGGGAGGTGACCGTTCCGCGGGCGCCGAACTCCTTTCTGCGAGCACAGGAGGGGTTCTTTCTCTTGGATACGGGAGCACACGACTATTGGGCAGATGGAGCTTGCCAACCCCTGGACGAGGTGATATGCGAGGCCACCGATTATTGGGAACGTAAGGAGGAGCGCTGGACGGCACCTATGAACCTCTCGGAGGTTCTCCCGGCCGTTGTGAGGTTAGAGGCACCCGTAGATGGCGCCCGTGATGTGCTTCTCGCGCTCAAACGGGAAGGAATCACCCAGGCGAAGCTGATGCCTTCTTATGATCGGGTTGTAGAGACACTCGAGACGATGCGAGACTTAACTTGAGAGTGACTCTTTTGTCCGGAAAGTTAGCGGGCCGAGGGCTGCGGAAGATGATGTGCCCGCCGTCGCCAGAGACGGTATACATACTGGGACGAAGAAGCTGGCAGGCTTTGGCTGAGGTGGTTGTGGTGGTGTCCAGTGCCGAGCCCGGTCACTGCGGGGCCGATGCTTGCGACATGGGCCGAGGGGATTTGCCGAATCGCCCTGGATTCTTCGCTTCGCTCAGAATGACAAAGGGGGGCTCAGAATGACACCACGGAGCCTCTGGATGACGCAAGGGGGGCTCAGAACGACACCACGGAGCCTCTGGATGACGCAAGGGGGGCTCAGAACGACACACGGAGCCTCGGGATGACGCAAGGGGGCCTCGGGATGACACCACGAGGCTTTCAGTGTGGCGCGCTCTGTGTGGTGAAGAAGAAGCGGCCCGACCACGACTGCTCACCGTCGAGTCCCTGGAATGGCTCGGGGCGCAGTCCAGGATGCTCAGGGTGACCCCGGCCCCAGATTCTTCGCTTCGCTCAGAATGACAAAAAGAGGGGCTCAGAATGACAAAAAGAGGGGCTCAGAGTGACACCGGGGGACCTCAGAATGACATTGCATCGAAACCACTAGGATCGACCCCTAGCGTACCGCGTCTACGATTGCGGTGAGGTCGCGTTTGGGCGGGCCGGGGGGGAGGGTTGCGATGGTGGAGTGGAGGGTGCGGCGGCCCTTCGACAGGCTCAGGGTGAGCGGGGTTCTAGGGCTTCGACGATGGTGGTGAGGTCGCGTTTGGGTGGGCCATCGGGGAGGGTTGCGATGGCGGAGTCGAGGGTGCGGCGGTGGGCGTCGAGGAGGTCGGCGGGGAGGTCGTCGCGGTCGATG
>JADFHV010000038.1 GCA_022566975.1 Chloroflexota bacterium | reverse complement strand
CTCCTGCTGCGGGTGCGTGCGCCCTCCCTGGGGGGGCACGTTGGCCGTGCAGCCCTCGATCAGCTTCAGGAGCGCCTGCTGCACGCCCTCGCCGGACACGTCGCGGGTGATCGAGGGGTTGGCGCCCTTGCGGGCCAGCTTGTCGATCTCGTCGATGTAGATGATGCCGCGCTCGGCGTTGGCAACATCGTAGTCCGCCGCCTGAATGAGGCGCAGGAGAATGTTCTCCACGTCCTCCCCAACATAGCCAGCCTCGGTCAGCGAGGTGGCGTCGGCGATGGCGAAGGGCACGTCCAGGATACCCGCCAGCGTCTGTGCCAGATGTGTCTTACCGGAGCCCGACGGGCCCGCCATCAGGACGTTGGACTTCTGGAGCTCCACTTCCTCGAACTTCTGATTGGACCATACCCGTTTGTAGTGGTTATAGACCGCGACGCTCAGGACCTTCTTAGCTTTCTCCTGTCCTACGACGTACTCTTCTAGCTTCTGGTAGATCCAACGGGGGTTAAGTCCTTTAGCGATGGGGCCGGCGGTCTCTTTGGGCTGACTCGGCGTCTCCTCGGCGATGATCTGATCGCAGAGGGCGACGCACTCGTCACAGATAAAGACCCTGTCGGGTCCGGCAATCAGGCGCCGCACCTGCGCCTGCGCCTTACCGCAGAAGGAGCACTGATAATCGGTCCGACGATTGGAGGTCGAGGGCATTTAGCGTCGCCTGCGCTCTAGCCGTTCTTCTTGGACGGCTTCGGCTCCCGGGCGTTAGACGAGGACAGGACATCGTCAATCAGCCCGTATTCCTTGGCCTGCTCGGCACTTAGATAATAGTCCCTGTCGGTGTCCCGGGCAATCTTTTCGTAGGACTGACTCGTGTGCTCCGACAGCAGCTCGCGTATCTTGTCCTGCATCCGCAGGAGCTCCCTGGCCTGTATCTCGATGTCGGAGGCCTGCCCCTGCGCCCCTCCAATGGGCTGGTGCATGTGGATGGTCGAGTTGGGCAGGGCGTACCGCTTGCCGGGAGTCCCTACGGTCAGCAGGACCGTCCCCATACTGGCCGCCAGCCCCACGCATATGGTGGAGACGTCCGGGCGTATCAGCTTCATCGTGTCTACGATGGCGAGGCCCGCGGTGATGATGCCGCCCGGGGAGTTGATATATAGGCTGATATCGCGCTCCGGGTCCTCCCGGTCGAGATAGAGGAGCTGGGCAATTATGTTGTTGGCCACCTGGTCGACGATGGGACTGCCCAGGAAGATGATGCGTTCCTTCAAAAGGAGGGAATAGATGTCATAGGCCCGTTCTCCACGTGCGCTGGATTCCACCACCATCGGAATCATGCTCTCAGGCCACTCGGTCATCTGCAACTTCTCCTTCTTCCTCTTGGGCTTCTTCTTCTTGGGTTTCTTCTTGAGTCTCGGATTGCTCTTCGTCCCTGTCCGCGCCCTCGTGATCACCACGGGCTATCGCGGTGAGTCGGTCGACGGTCATCTCCGAGATCAGCATCCTCCTGACCGAGTCGCGGAGATCGTCCGTGACCTGCTGCTCGTCGGACTCCCGGCTCGAGTCCGCCAGTAGCGATTTGAGCCGCTCTTCCACCTCCTCGTCCGACGCGTCCAACTCCTCAAGCTCGGTCACTTTGGACAGGGCGAACGAGCGGCTGAGTCTCTCAACCGCCTCCTCCTCCATCTCGCCCCGGACCTCGTCCGCCGTCTTGCCTATGGACTTCAGGTAGTCGTCCGTCCGGACGTTGACCCTCTGAAACACTCGCTCTCGTTCCTCCTCCATATGTGCCACTTCGTGCTCCACCATCAGCGGTGAGAACTCCACCTTGGCACCCTGCACGAGGGCCTGTATAGCCGCGTCCTTGTACTGCTGGTCTGCCCTCTGCTCGGCCTGGGTCCGCAGGTCCGCCTCCACCTTCTCCCGTAAGGCTTCCAGGCTTTCGTGCCCGTCGCCGTACGACTTGGCGAACTCGTCGTCCAGCTCAGGCAGGACCCGTTCCTTGACCTCGATCACGCTGACGGAGAAGCTTGCCTCCCGGCCGGCGACCGACTGGTCCCGGTGGTCGTCGGGCATCGTTACGGTGAACTCCTTCCGCTCGTCCTTGGTCACGCCCACCAGGTTCTGGGCGAAGTCTGGAGCCGGAACGGTGTTGTGCTCGTCCAGGAAGAAGACGGCGTCCCTGTCGTCCAGAAGCGTGCGGTCTCCGACCTTGCCCACAGCATCCACCGTCACCGTGTCCCCCATCTGCACGGGTCGGTCCACGGGCTCCCAGGGCGCGATGCTCTGCTGCATCTGTTCAAGGGCACGCTCCACATCTTCGTCGGAGAACTCCACCGGCACCTCGGGCACCCTTATGTCCCTGTAGGAACCCAGGTCGACATCGGGTTTGAGCGGGACGGTGGCCTTCAGAGTGAGTGGGTCGGTAGTCAGCAGCTCGACCTTGGGCAGCCCAGCCGCGTCGAGGTCCTGCTCGATGATGGCGCGATCGGTCACCTCAGGCACCATAGAGTCGAGCACCTCGGTCAGTAGGCTCTCTCGTCCGAGGAAGCGCTCCACTATCGAGCGAGGCGCCTTTCCCTTGCGGAAACCCGGGATGACCGTGCGCTGAGCGACCCGCCTGTACCCTTGGTCCAAGTACGGGTCGATGTCCTCGTCCTCCAACTCAATGTGGAGGACCGTCTGACGGTTCACGACCTCTTCTTGGTTGATGATCAAGCAGGGCTCCCGGGACAGACAACAGCTTCGTTGATTATAGCACGCTGGCCGTTGGAGCAAAAAGGGATGCCTGGGCTCGCAGCCTGTGCCAAGGGTCGGAGCGCTGATGGGATCGCCGCAGCGGGCAATCCACAGGACTCTTGACAGGTGCCCGAAATGTTGATTAGGATTCGATTAGGCGACGGGCAGTGGAGCGGCCCCCTTCTCGTCGAGTCCAGCCTGGATTTCGCCGGAGCTGTCTTCGAAGCCACTCTGCGAGGGACTGGGATGCCGGAGAGGTACAAAGACGAGATCGAGGAGATCCTGAGGCAGGCAGGTGAGCTGGCTCCGGCGCGGAAGCGGCGAGACCGGGGTCCAGGCATCTGGCGCCTGATAGGGCTCTATGTGCGAAAGGCGCTGGGCGGAAGGCTCTTGTCCATCTCACCGGGCAGGGTGATGGTCTCCGCCGTGATGATCCTCGTCCTGGCGTTGATATTCGGCAGGATGGTGCCCGGGATCGGCGGTCCGCTGGCCCTCGCGGCGCTGCTACTGTTTATCGTCGGTTACGGCTGGATCTTCGTTAAGCCCCCCAAGATCGAGAAGCGCTGGCGGGGCCAGCCCCTGGACGAAGGCACCGGCTCCTGGTGGGACCGGTTTAGACGCAGGCCCTGAACGGACTACCCTTAGGCGGCACCCCTCCCAAGCTCTCCAGCCCCTATCCCTAAGCGTCTCGCCCCCTCCTCTCCCGGTCGGTCTTCTGTTCCCCACTGTCCCTGATAGTGCATTTGTACCGCGACGGATAGTGCAATCGCCCCTACCGCCGAGCCCTTCTGTATGCCAGCATAGCCGCAGACCCGGATCAGGCCTCAGCTAGCCGCTCCGGGCGGCTGACCTGGCGACCAGGGGGAAATGCCGTGACCTGCTCCAACTGCGGACGAGAAAACCCAGACGAGGCCCGCTTCTGTGCCGGTTGCGGCTCCGCTCTGGTCGCCCCGGTCGTCGAGGTACTCTGCCCGAGCTGTGGCCGTGAGAACCCCAGCCAGGCCCGCTTCTGCGGAGCGTGCGGATCGCCGCTGGAAGAGGCCGTTGCTCCCCCTCTCCCGGTGGCCCCTCGACCGAGCACCGCTAGCTACGCGGGCTTTTGGCGACGGGCTGGAGCTTTTGCGTTAGATGGCATTATCCTCACTGTCTTCCTGAATGTAGTGCTAAACGGGCTAAGCGGGTTCTTATATATTGGCTCCCCTCCGGGCCTAGGGTTTGCCTTGGTGGTCTCTCCCTGGTTTCTCTATCCCGTTGTGGTTGGTTTATCTGCTTACTTCGGGTCTTTCTACGGTGCGACTTTGGTCGTTAAACTGTTGATTCTCCTTTACCCTTGGCTTTATTACTCGGTATTCACCGGTCTTAGGGGCCAGACTCCGGGCAAGATGGTCCTGGGAATCAAAGTTGTGAGGGGAGACGGCCAATTGCCCGGTCTAGGCTGTGCCGTGTTTCGGGAGACCGTCGGCAAGACTGTCTCAACGATAGTCCTCTTCCTAGGCTTCCTGTGGATCGCGTTGGACCGACACGAAGAGGGCTGGCACGACAAGATCGCGGGCACCCACGTAATCAGGGTCCGCTAGATGGACTGAAAGAACAGGCAAGATACGAACCAGGCTTGGTTCCCAAACGGGGAGGTAACGTAATGCGATCGCAAATGCGCTGCCCTAGCTGTGGGGGTTTTTACGGGGCGCATGACCAGTTCTGCATTCACTGCGGCGTGGCCCTGACGGCTGAGCCTGACGAGGGCGAAGCTCTGGAGGAAGAGGCTGGTCCGGAGGTCCCCTTTGAGGACGTATCCCTTGCCGAGCTTCAGGGTCAGCTTGACGCCCTACAGCGTGACGTCCGGGATATCCAAGCCACTCTGGCCGGGCAGGGGATTCTTGAGCATTCACGGAATCCCAGGCTGGAGCGCCAGCAGGCCCTACGACGAGAGGCGGGTCGAAGGCCGCGACCCTCGCCCTCCGGCCAACCGGTGTCCGCCTCCGCGGGCGCTCCACCCGGCGAGCCACCTCCGCCTACCCGGCCTCCCGCCCCGATGCCCTGGGAACGCCTCAACGTCGACTGGGAGCTTGTCTTGGGGGGCAACTGGCTGGCCCGAATCGGTGTCCTCGCCGTCGTCATCGGTACCGGGTTCTTCCTTAAGCTGGCCTTCGACAATGACTGGATCGGCGAGACGGGGCGGGTGGTCCTGGGCATCGTAGCTGGGCTGGCCTTCCTGGGCGGCGGCCAGTACTGGCGAAAGCAATATCCAGCCTACGCCCAGGCGCTCGCCGGCGGCGGCATAGCCCTGCTCTATCTCTCGATCTTCGCCGCCTATGCCATCTTCGACCTGATCGATTTCTATCCAGCGACCGGCCTACTGCTGCTTATCAGCGTGGCCTCGGCGGGACTGGCCATTAGGCACGAGTCGGTGTCTCTAGCTGTCATAGGCATTGCTGGCGCGTTCGCCGCTCCTTTCATCCTGAGCGGATTCGCCCCAACGTCCGGGGACGTCGTGGCTGCCGGCAAGAGCATTCAGCTCCCGGCCTACATTATCGCCGTAGACGTGGGGGTGCTGGCGCTTTCCACCGTTCGAGACTGGCGCTGGTTCACGCTCCTCGGCCTCCTGGGGTCTCTGGCCGCGTTTGGGTCGTGGTACGACGAATACGGCGATACGGTCAGCCTGCTGACCTCCCAGGGTAGCCTGACGATTATCTTCCTCATCTTCGTCGGGGCGACGACTCTCTTCCACATCGTCTGGCGACGCGCCCCCCAGGCCTTCGACCACTCCCTCATGGTCATCAACGCCGCCGCCTATTTCGGGATAAGCTACGGGCTTCTCTGGGACGACTTCCGGCCATGGATGGGCGGCTTCACGCTGCTCCTTGCGCTCTTCTACGGTGCCGTTGCCTATCTTGCCCTGATAAGGAGCAAAGAGCACGTCTATCTGAGCCTCATGATGCTGGGCATAGCCCTGGTCCTTCTCACTATCGCTGCCCCCGTCCAGCTGGGCGGGCCCTGGGTGAGCGTGGCGTGGGCAGCCGAGGGAGCGGTCCTCATGTGGCTCTCCTTCACCCTGCGGATGTGGCAGCTGCGGGTGTTCAGCGTAGGCGTTTTTGCCATCTTCGGCTACTGGCTCCTGATCCTCGATACACCCGACGCGTTGTCGGCGAGCCTCACGCCGTTCCTCAACCGGTATCTCCCCGCATACCTGGTGGCCATAGGGGCCACCTATCTGGCGGCCTATCTCCTGCGACGCCACAAGGACGACCTGCAGGGGTGGAGGCGACCGGCTTGCGCGTCACGAAGGAAGGGGAAAAGAGAGTTGGCCTCTTTCCCGTGTTCTTAGCAGCGGCTAACGTGTTCCTGACGGTGGCGGTGCCCGTCCAGGTCGACGGGGCCTGGATCGCCGTAGCCTGGGCCGTCGAGGCCCTGGCCCTGATGTGGCTCTCCTTCCGGCTGGGCCTGTACGAGCTCCGGTTGTTCAGTATTGGCGTCTTCGCCACGCTGGCGGTACGCTTGCTGGCCTTCGACACCCAGGTGGACCTCGAAGACTTCCGACTTATCCTGAACTATCGCATGATGGCCTTCGCGTCGGGGGTCATTGCGACGTTCCTGGCCGCCTACCTGATGAGAAGGCAGCAGGGTGCCACCCTAAAGTGGGAGAGAGACAACCTCTTGCCCGCTCTGCTGGTAGGCGCCAACTTCCTCACCCTGTGGGTCCTGAGCGCCGAGGTAATCGCCGCGGTCGACAGCGGTATCGTGGACGTTACCGGCCGGACGGCGGACCATGTCAAGAGCCTGAGCCTGAGCCTTCTGTGGGCGGTCTATGCGAGCCTCGCACTCGTGCTGGGTATCGTGAAGAGATGGCGGATGGTGCGGCTGGGAGGTCTGATTCTTCTCGCAGTCCCAATCTTCAAGCTCTTTCTGGTCGACTCATTTGAGCTCGAGCAGGGTTACAGGGTCGCCGCCTTCATGAGCCTGGGGGGCATCCTCCTCATCGGGGGATTCATCTATCAGCGGTACACCGCAGTTATCAGGGAGTTCCTCTTTGAAGAGCAGCAGACTTCGCCTGAGCCTTAAGCTGACGCTGACGGTAGCTGGCCTCGCCACCTCGATTCTTGTGGTGTCACAGGCGTTTGCCGACTTCTCCCTCACCGAGTGGCGCTACGTCAAGCCCATCAATTTGCCGTCGGCTCTCAGAGAGGAGGGCCTGGTAGAACTCTTACCGGACTCCGAAGTGTTTGCTAATTCCACTCTCGGTCTGGTCGACCTTCGAATTATCGCGGGCGATGGCGCCGAGGTCCCCTACAAGGCTGAGGTTTCCAGGGCAGAGCGTCAGCAGACCTCCATCTCCGTAGCCCTTCGAGACAAAGGCTATGTCCCGGGCAAGTACACCACGTTCGTCGCCGACCTGGGTCGGGAAGGGGTCCTGCACAACAAGATCGAGATCCGAACGCCCTCATCCAATTTTCGCCGCACTGCCATCGTCGAGGCCAGCGACGATGGGGCCACCTGGACCAGGATAGCGGAGCAGCAGGTCTTCGATTTCACCGTAAAGGAGATACCACTCACCTCCCGTGACACTCGCGTGAGCTATACAGACAGCACGGCCCGCTACCTGCGTGTCCAGATATCGGATGAGGGGGAAGGACCGCTGGAGATCGCGGCAGCCAGCGTCTTCTTTGCGAAAGAGACGCTAGCCCAAGAGGTCAGATGGCCCGTCTCGATTCTGGGTGCCAGCCGCGACACCGATCGACGGGTCACGCTTGTTGAGCTAGACCTCGGCGCCCAGGGGCTTCCCAGCCACGGCCTGGCCATCGACGTCCCGAATGTAAACTTCTATCGCGAGGTCGATCTCGAGACAAGCTCCGACCGAGAGGAATGGCGTAGATTAGCGTCGCGCTCCGCGATCTACGCCTACGACACCCCGAAGTTTGTCGGGGACAGTCTGGCGCTCACCTATCCGGAGACCACCGACCGCTATATCCGTCTCACCATCCATGACGAGGACAACCCGGCTCTCAGCGTCCAGGCCGCGGACGTATGGGGCCTTCAGCGCAGGCTACTGTTCTCAGCGGACCCCGGACAGTCCTACAAACTCTACTATGGGAATACTGAGGCTCGGCGACCGTCCTATGATATCGAGCGGGTGTTCCCCTACCTGGCGACCGAAGACCTACCCGAAGCCGCCCTTGGCGCTCACGTCGACAATCCGCAGTTCGTGGAGGAGATTCCTCCCGCACCACCGCCACCTCCCGTCAGTGAGCGGCTCCCCTGGCTCTTCCCCGCGGTGGTCTCCGTGGCCGCCGGGGTTGTGGGGCTCATCTTGTTTGGCGTCCTCCGACAGGCCCGCAAGGTGTTGCCACCACCTGCCCCTTGAACGCTGAGAGCGTCCGAGCGCAAGAAGGCCCCGCGTCGGCGGGGCCTTCTTGTGTGCCTCCGTGCGGGGAGCGCTAGACCGCGCACTCGCCTTCGCCGCGTTCCAGCTTGTACTTCACCGTCTTGTCCCAGTCCATGTAGGCCTCGATGGTCTGACGGCTCAGGTCCGGCATCTCCTTGAACTCCTCAAGCAGCGGCTCGAACGCCTCGGCTCCGAGGCGCGCCGCGAAGTCCTTGAAAGGCTCGCCTTCGTTGCGCTGCTCCCGGTAGAAAGCCAGTACCTTGCCGAGAGCCTCGGGCGCACGCTTGGCTGGTATCTTGGTCTTCACGCGCAGGCCCAGTCGGGCGTCGGCATCGTCGTAGCTGCCGCCCAGGAACAGCTCGTAGGCGGGGACCTGCCCGCCGGGTGCCTTGGCGGCGGCACCGTGGAACCCGATGTCGGCGATGTGGTGCTGGCCGCACCCGTTGGGGCAGCCGCTCATCTTGACGTGCATCTGTCTGATTAGAGGGTCGTCTATGTTCATCTCGAACAGCGACCGGCTTATGGCCCGCCCCAGGCCCATCGATGAAGTGATGCCCAGCTTGCAGCTGTCTGTGCCTGGGCAGGCGACCACGTCGGTTATCTCGTGGGCGCCGGAGTCCCCCAGGCCGATGCGGTTCAGCTCTTCCCATACCTCGTACAGGGCATTCTCCGGGACCCAGCGGAAGGCCAGATTCTGCTGATGGGTGATCCTGGCCCTGCCACCCGCGTAGCTTCGGGACATGTCGGCCAGGGAGTGGAACTGGTCGGCCTGGATGTCGCCAAGGGGCAGTTTGACGGTTACCGTGCGGTACCCTTCCTGCTTCTGGGTCTCGACGTTGGTCTCAACCCAGCGGTCGAACTCGGGAGCGTGTCCGTTGGTCTGGTAGCTGGCGGTCAGTGACGGTGCGTCTTTCGCCTCGTCGTCAAGGAACATCAGGGAGGTCGGATCGAAGGACCTCTGGGCCCACGGCTCTTTGAGCTCCTCCTCGACCATGCCCCGGAACTCGTCTATCCCTATCCGGTCGATGAGGAACTTGATTCGGGCCTTCATCCGGTTCTTGCGCAGCTCGTTTGAGCGGTGGAAGACTCGGATGACCGCCTCGGTGACCTTCAGATATTCATCGACGGGCTTGAACTCGTAGAGGGTGGGCGCGATGCGGGGCATGATGGAAGTGCCGCCCCCTGTGAGGACCTTGAATCCCTTTTTGCCGTCCTCGACGCGGGGTATGAAGCCCATGTCGTGGATGGAGGTTATGGCGCAATCGCGCGCGCACCCGGAGAACGCGGTCTTGAACTTGCGCGGCAGCGCCTGAGTGAAGGGGTGCCGAACGAAGTAGCGGGAGTAGGCCGCGGCGTAGGGAGTCACGTCGAAGGGCTCGTCGGCGCATACGCCGGCCATGGCGCAGCCGGTGACGTTGCGCACGGTGTTGCCGCACGCCTCCCTGGTACTCAGCCCAACGTCCCCTAGCAGACGCATGATGGCGGGCGTGTCGCCCAGCGGGACGTGATGGAACTGGAAGTTTTCCCTAGTGGTCACGTGCCCCTTGTTCAAGGGGGTGTAGACCTCCGCGAACTCCCCCAGGGCGTCGAGCTGGTCCGCGGTGAGTCCCCCGAAAGGCGCCTTGACCCGCACCATCTGGACATCGGACTGCCTCTGGCCGTAGACACCCTGTCTCAGCCTGAACGCCATGAAATCGTTGGTGTTCCACTCTCCGGCCTGGAACCGCTTCACCTGCGCTTCGAAGTCGTCGATCTCCTCGGGCAAGATCTCTATGACTCCCGGTGTGCGAGGCTTCGCCTGAGCCTGTGTCATCCCCTGGCTCCTTAATCCCTAATGACCGCTCGACAGGCGGCCGTCTGGCAAACAAAAAACCCCACTCGAACTCAGCACGAGCGGGGCCAGCGATGTGGGACTGTTACGTGCCGACCCCTATAGGCCGTTCATACACACGCAGTTCGCAACCGGTATCAACTGCATCGCTCTCCCAGTCTAATACACGCACTCTAGCAATGCGATGGGCCGCTGTCAACTTGAGCCCTGGCCTTAATTGGCATTTTTTGACGTCAAGGCATGAAAGGCGCCGTCTTGGCGACGAACGTGGCGGCTAAACTCGATTCCATGTCTAAGCCAACGACTGAGGCGGTAGGTAGGGGTCTAGGCGTGGGGTATAATCTGACCAGCCCGCGGCTCCGTATAGATAACAGATGGGATGGGGAGTCAGCCAGTTGAACAGCCTATCCATACCGGTCAGCAGCAGCAGGCTGATGAGGGGGGTCTTGCTGCCGGCCCTGGTGGCGGGAATATCACTGACGGTGGCGATCATAGGCGCCCTCATTGTCAGGGATAGCGCCGGCGTAGACGGGGTCAACTCCTTCGTCGAGACGCTGTCGGGCAACTCGAGCTCGTACTTCGGAGGCCTGGGTCTGATCGGCCCCCTGGGCTTCGCCTTCGCGGCCGGCGTAGCAGCCGCGTTCAATCCCTGCGGGTTCGCCATGCTGCCGGCCTACATGGGCCTGTACATGGGCACCGGCGATGACGCCGACCAGCGACGGGACCTGGTACGCGGTGTTGCGAGAGCGATACTGATCGGCGGCGCGGTCACGGGAGGGTTCGTCGTCCTGTTTGGGGTGGCAGGAACGGTGATAGGCCTTGGCGCAAGGTCCGTCCTCGCCGATATTCTGCCCTGGCTCGGTCTGATTATAGGGATCATACTCACCGTGGCGGGAGCGTGGCTCCTCGGCGGGGGCGAGCTATACAGCGCCCTGGCACAGAGGGC
>JADFHV010000037.1 GCA_022566975.1 Chloroflexota bacterium | reverse complement strand
TCAAGGTCAACGCCAAGGGCAGCTTCGACGGCTCGGGCGAGGTCGCCCAGTTCGCGGCCCTCGTGCGCGAGAAGGAGGAGGAGATCGCGAGGGTGATCTCAGACGGAAGGACACCGGCGGAGCTGATCCGCCAGGGCTATTCCAGAGATACGGTCTACAAGGCGGCCAAGCGCATGGCCGAGGAGGGTACCCCCCGAGGCGCTGGCAAGTTCGACTCCGCCGGTGAGGAGGCTGACCCGGCGGTGGAGTCCGACCCCGAGGTCCTGGAGCTCAAGAAGCAACTGAGAAAGGCGCAGCTCGAGAGGGCCATCGCGGAGACGAGGGCGCCGATAGACCTGGAGGTCCGGTTCTCGAAGCTGGAGAAGGAGGTCGAGGAGTTAACTGAACTGGTGTTGAGCCTTGTAGAGGAGGCCTAGCCCCGGTTCCCGCGTTGTCTTTACGGGTAGCTAGTGAAGTGGGCGACGACGCTCTTGGCGCCGTCCATGGTCACCGTTGCAGTGAGCGATGAACCCGAGGCGTCACCCTCCCAGTCGTCGAATATGTACCCCGTCGCTGATACGGCCATCAGCGTCACCACAGTGCCATCAGGGTACGCGTCGCCTGGAGGAGTCATGGTGACGATACCGCTACCCATCGGGGAGACCGACAGGGTCAGGATGTAGGTCACCGGCGTCGGCGTAGGTGTGGGCGTGGCCGTGGGCTGGACCGCGATGGATGTGGGAGTAGGTGTGGGAGGCACGACTGTTGGAGACGGTGTCGGGGCGACCACCGGGGGCGCTCCCTTTTCGAACTGTATAGAATTCCCGCTGACCACCAAGACACCTGCGCCGTGGGCATCCACGAACTCGCTAGGGACCCCCAAGAACCGGGCGTCGATCAGGAAACCATCGACGCTCACGCTCTTCAGATAGTCTCCGGTGAGCAGGTCCGGGTGACGCGTCAGGGCCATTGGGAACTCCGGGTCAGTCGGAACCAGCAAGTCGACCTGCTCCAGGATCAGGTCGGATGCCACCTCCGTCTGTGCCAACTCGGTCACGGTGTAGTCGGAGAGAGTAGAAACCACCCTGTCCCCGAACTCCGCCCTCGTTACATGGGCAACCGGGTCCAGTGGGACCGTCTCCTTGCTTATCAAGAACGCCAGTGCCTTTTCGTCCTGGTACCGGTAGACGGACAGTAGGAAACGGAAATGCCCGAACACGTCCCCGCTTACGTCCTCGCTGCTGATGCCCACCACGGGCATAGCGCCGGTCAGATCGACTACCCCCATCACTTTGAAGGTCAGGTGGACCGGGCTCCTCTTGACGACGGGTATGTCCTCCGTCCGGACCATCTTCCCCAGGGCGACGCCTTCGACGGCGACCATCTCCCCGTGGAAGGTATGCAGCTTGAGGGTCGGGTCCTGGAACGTTGGCACCAGGTCCCCGATGGTCAGGTGGTCAACCGGGCCGTCGGAAAGGGTCTCGTAGAAGACCGAGGGCCTGTCCAGGGCGTCGCGACGGTCGTCGGGCGCGAACCGTAGGACCACCTCTAGCAACTGGCGCATCGTCTCTGTGGGGTACAGGACCGTTCCCACTAGCTCGGCCACCCGGACCTGTGCCTCGGTGTTGTAGGGGTCGACCACGGTGAGGTAGTCATCTTGTGACGTGCTCCCGAGATGGTCCGTGGCGGACCCGAATCCCATGTGCTTGAAGGCCTCAGGCGCGTCCTTGACCCTGATGCTGCCGAGGATGTATGTCGTGTCCATGGACACCCGCTGCAAGGCCAGTCCCAGCGGGTCTTGGAGCACCTGGTCAGGGGTCGTGACGATCGGTTCCTGCAGCGTGATGCTGTCGGTAACCACCAGCGTTGGCGCGAAATCCAGCTCCGGGGGCAGTCCATCGGGGAGCGGCACCTCGAACCCTTCAACGGTGCCGGCGGTGATGAAGCGGTCGATGGTCGTGTCAAGGGCGACAACCAGGAACACCTCGTCCTTGGAGGTGAGCAGTAACAGGACCTGGACCGTCTTTGGGACTCGGCCCGGATAGACCATGGCCACCAGCTCGGCCGTCTGGGTTGCGTCGATAGTCGCGTAGTCAGGGACCATGACGATCAGTCCCGTTAGGGTAGGCGTCGGACTCGGCGTCGGAGTGGGCGTGGCTGCCGGGGTCGGCGTCCTGGTCGGAGTCGGGCTGCGCGTCGGCGTAGGGGCTGTAGTGGGCGTTGCCGTCGGGCTTGCGGTCGGGGTCGGTGACGGGGAGGGCGTCGGGCTTGGAGGCAGGGCTGTTGTTGTCACAGGCGCGGGCGAGGCTGTTGGTGCCGTCGGCGGTGCAACGGGCGAGGCCTGGACGGCCACCTCGGGCGAGGGGATCTGCGTGGCGGCGGTTGCTGTCCTCATCGCGGCGGGCGGCAAGGTCGAGGTGGGAGACGGAGCTGGCTGGTCGTCGCCGCATCCGGCTGCGAACATGACCAGCGCGACCGATGCGACTCGAACGAGACCCCGGAACCCGAGAGCCTTGCGCGGCAGTAGTTGACTCATAGTCTATGGACTCTTAGTCTAACCCGTCCCTAGCATGGCGGCAACCGGCTCTACCGCGGGTCTGATGTGGACAGCTTTCTCGCCGCCTTCGCCTCTCATCTCCGGACGCTTCGACTTCAGCGCGGACTGTCGCAGGAGGAAGTCGCCCACCGCGCGGGGCTCCACGTTACATACGTGAGTGGGATAGAACGGGGACGCCGTAATCCGTCGGTGAAGAGCCTCTATCGCATCGCCCAGGCGCTGGGTGTGCCGGTGAAGGAGCTGTTCGAGTTCGAGGGGCCTGCACCGTGATCCGGCGGATGTCTAGTTGCGTGGAGTCCGAAGGGACGCAGAAAGGCATGCCGGACAGGGTCCTTGATCCTGCCCGCGCTTAACCACTCGACAAGGCCGAGAGGGTCGAGCCCTGGGAGCGCCCGGTCAGCGTGAGACCCAGAGTCCTGTCCGGGTACGTCTGGGCGCTCCTCCACTTGTACAGGTTCCGCCTCTGCGAATAGGTGTGTGATGTCCCGTCTGCGGGCGGCGTTTGGGTCCACCACTATCCTGAGGGCAAAGCCTCGCGCTCGCGGAAGGTCTGGGGCAGCGCGGGATACTCTCGCTGGTGAGCCTCACCGAACGACCGGGACTTCTCAGTCCAGTCGTACGGCGCGCCAATGGCCCTGAGACTGGCCCTGCTCAGAGGCACCGGGCCGGAGGCTCCCTTTATATGGACCCTAGCCGTCCACTGGACCTGGCTCCCCATGCCCCGAATTATGGGCATGAAGGTCACTGAGCCTCGGTCCGTGTTGGCCTGATAGACCCGAAGCCCGGCCAGCTCCTCAGCGGACAGTTCTTGCTTGACTTTCTCAAGGAATTCATCCTGCGGCATTGTCCGACACCTCCGTCTTGTATGGGTTGCAGCAATATGCTGATACGCCGATGCACACCTCTTTACAAGGCTGCGAGCTCGGTAAGAATAAGTATAAGGAGTCAATCCAACGTTTTTTAATGGCTGCTTTGCCCTATCTGTTACGATAAGAGATTGCAACAAAGTAACTGCTTTGTTGACAGAATGAACATATTGACAATACGATGTTTCGGAGTCCAAATGCGACGAAAACCAGAGGCGATGGATATGAAGAGCCCGAAACTCGGCTTACAGGCTGCCTTGGGCCAGGCGCCCCAGTATGAAGGGGCGCAGCGGATGACACACTGTGTTCACACGACAGCTCACCGCAGGCAGTTACGTTTGATCTCCGCGCGATAGGCATGCAGTGCGGTAAAGGGCAGGAGCGATGCGGCCCATACGACCTCTGTAATCACCACGCCGAATCTCGTCTGTGAAGAAGTCACGGCCGTACGGAATCGCGAGTCGCTCATAAGTGCCCTACGTCTCTGACCCTGATGCCCACCTATCGCCGGTCCAAGGGGACCAGGCGGCGCTGGTCGTTGAAGGCGGCCCAAATAGCGGTGCAATCATCTCGCTGCCCTCAGGTACTGCCGTCCTCGGCCGCCAGAGCGACAACGACATCGTCGTCGACGACGCCGGTACCTCGCGCAGACATGCCGCAATCCATCAGGGCGACGAAGGCTACTATCTGGCGGACCTCGGTAGCAGAAATGGCACCTCCGTCAACGGCCGTCGAATCGACGGTGAGTACCTCCTCATGCACGGCGACGTCATTCGCCTGGGTGGTGGAGACGTCTCCCTCGTGTTCAGACACGCCGGAGGGTGGACCGCCGACCTGCCGGTTCCCCAGAGCGAGCCGGAGGGTGTCTCGGTCGACGCGAAGGCCAGAGAGGTGGACGTTGGCGGAAAGCGACTCGACCCACCGCTCAGCCGCAAGGAATTCGACCTTCTGATGCTTCTTCATTCAAGGCGCGGCGAGGCCGTCAGCAAGGACGATATGGCAGCCCACGTCTGGAGCGAGCGCGATGAAGGGGACGTGGGCGACCACGAGATCGAGCAGTGCGTGCGACGTGTCAGGGTACGCATCGAGCCCGACCCGTCCAATCCCAGGTACTTAGTAACCATCCGCGGATTCGGCTACAAACTGATATAGACGCGCTGTCCGGCGGCTGACGTAGGCCGCATTCCCCTGTTCCAGACCGCGGCAGCGCGCGGCTCCCCCATCCAACACTCCCACCGGCCCCCTGGATCAGCTGTGCGCTCCACACTTCAGCACCCCAATCCCCTCCTGTCAGGTTCCTGTCAGCTACCTGTAAGGTTCCGGTCAGCGTCCGGTCAGGCCGTAGCCCCTCCATCCCACCATACTGCCGTTGAAGGCTGTATGGAGGGCATGCGAGATGGGGTCCAAGTGGGTCGAAGGCGAGTGGGCAGAGGGACGATTCTACATCCTGGCGACCCTGCTGATACTGCTTCAAACGTCCGGCTACATTGCATCACTGCCGGCGCTCCTTCAGGTGCTCCTTTTTGCCGACGTGTACGCACTGCTCGCCGTCCTGTCCTGGAGGTCCATGGACAGGCGAGGGATGGGACACGTGGCCTTTCGGCTGGTCTCTCTCGGCTTGATCATCACCGCACTGGTCTCTCTATGGCCCACCGACCTGCCGCTAGGAACCCCGGCCATGTTCGATCTTCTAGGTATAGTAGGCTGGCACGAGGCCCTGATGGTTTCCGCCAGCGTTGCGGGCGCGGCCGGGTGGGGCTTGCGTCGCTTCGCTGCCAAGCCAGAGGCGTTGGATGCGAACCTGCTGCCCGAGAGCCGAACCGGGCATCCAGTACCGGTATCGTCCTAGGGCCATGGAGTCGTCTCCACATCAGGATTCCGCGCTTCGACCACTCGTTTGGGTTCCCCACAGTGGCCGCGCCGCCCGGATGGCGGTTCGCAGGGCGGGTCAAGCGCTTCTCACTGCCCTGGGTCTTCTGGCAACATGGGCGCTCGTATTCAGTGTCGCGCTCATTCTGATAGTCCCGTTCGTTCGACTCGGACCAAGGTTTTTCCTGTCGCTGCTTCTCGTATCAGCAGCGGCTATGGTGGCTGTCGTCGCGACAGGCATCCTACGGCGTACTGTTCGCTCGGCATCCGGCGGGCCAGGCCGGCAAGGCCGGCCCACAGTGCTGCTATACGTGTCCATACTGGTAGTAGCCTTGGCCCCCGTAGTTGGCCTCGTAACGTATGAACAGGCCACCCGTGGCTGGCACACGCGCGCGGCCGCGGGTCAGTTCCTGGTGAGCGATTCCGCCGGCCTTCCCTCTTCCCGTGTCGACAGGACGATGGCCGAGCTCGAGAGGGCGCGCTCCAGCCTTTCAAGCACCTTTGGAGTCGCCGATCAGGCGGGCCCGGTTCCGGTGGTGTTGTACGCGCGTGCATTCGAAGCCCCGTCGACGATCACCGAACACGGGTCGTTGACCGGAGCGGTCCGGTGCACGGTGTACGGCCCGGAGATCCTTCTGGCGGCCGAAGAAGCGGGGACGATCAAGCCATCCTCAGTCCCCCGCCACGAGGTCGTGCATGCGATGATGTGCAGGGCTCTGGGGCAGACTGTCATGGACCTGGTCCCACGCTGGTTCCATGAGGGCGTGGCCACATTCTACGAACATGATGGCTGGCGCGACTGGCCGAAACGCTCTGCCAGGAGGATACGCGTCTGGCTGTCCCGCAACTCCCTCTTCGAGCCAACAGAATTCTGCACCCGCTCCGGCGAGCTCCCGCCATCTGAGGTCAGTCTGTTCTATGCAACCGCCGGTGAGTTCATTGAGGAGTTGGTCCAGCGAAATGGTCCGAACCTCATACCCGACGTTGCGTTCCGGACTGCGGAAACGATGAACTTCGAGCGTGCGTTAGTTGAAGTTACGGGGACCAGCTGCGAACGAATATATGCTGAGTGGACCGCCGGCTTCCAAGGTTAGCGCCCCAGGAGGCAGGCCGAGCGGGAGAGACGTTACGGGTCGGCGGCTCCCGCCGCATCCAGGATAGCTGGCCGTTCTACGCCCATCTTGTCTAAGGCCAGGACAGGATGGACCAGTACCCGAACAGGGCCCATACCCACATTACCAGCATCAGCAGAATGGTCAGGGGAAGGCCGTATCGAACGAAGTCGAATACGCTCAGGAGTCGCTTCCCTGTCTCGGGGTCCTTGCTCATAGCGAATGCGATGGCATTATTGGGCGTTCCCACGATCAGGACGTTGGCAAACGAAGATGCAAAGGACACGATCAACCCCACCTTCCACAGAGATACGTCGCCAAGCTCGGCCATTGGCAAGGCGATAGGTCCCAACACGCCGACGGTGGCCCCGTCACTCATGAAGTTCGTCAGGATGCCGGTCACGATGCTCACCCCCATCACCAGCCCCGTCCCCTCGCTCAAGAATGGCGGCAACACGCCAACGACCTCGTTCGCCAGCCAGAGTCCTCCGCCGGTGACGCTCAGCCCAACCGCGATGGCGGACGCAGCGGCATACAGCCCCACCACGTCGAAGGCCACACCACGCTGCACATCACTCCAGCGGATGATCCCCAGCAGGAACATGGCGGAGACCGCGGCGAGCGTCGCACCACCCAGACCAAACGTATCGTAGAGAGTTATCCAGGCGATGATGAGTGCTCCCAGGATGACGGCCATGATTGCCTCTTGCCCGCCGAATCTGGGTAATTTTGCAACCTCCCGCTTCACCGCCTCGCTGGGGTTGAAGTCCTTGACAAGCATCTTGGGCTTGCAACGGAGGTACATGTAAGCTCCGACCGTAAGCGCCAGCACCGGAACGAGTGGCATGCCATATTTCATCCACTCCGCGAAACTTATCGGGACGCCCGCATCGGCGAAATACCCCACCATTATGGCGTTTCTGGCGCCTGCAGCCGGGGATGCAGGACCGCCGACATTCGCCGTAAAACAGATCCCCAGCAGTAGAAAGATGGCCAGCACCCTATCTTGCTTGACCCCATTCACGTCACAGGTGGTCCTGTAGATGCCCATCATGACGGGGACAAGGAACGCCACCAGGGCATGTTCCGAAAGGAAACCGGCGAGTACCGCAAGGATAGGGAAAAAGATGAAAGCAAAGGCGCTGGCGCTCTTGATATGACTCAGAAGGATAAGCCCAATCCGTCTGTCCAGTCCGGTCTTGCTCACGCCGACCGCGACGGCCAGGATCCCGATAATGAAGAAGACAGCGTCGTTCACGAACGCGTTGGGGACTTCATCCGTGGGCAGGACCCCAAAGAGGAACATGAGGACCGCGACCACTATGACGGTGCCTCCGATGGGCAGTGCCTCAGTCCCCCAGAGCATCGCGGCGGCGAAGAGAATGCCCAGCATGATCATCGCCCGCCGGGCCACCTGCTCGGCGGAGGCAAGATCCTGCGCATCAACGGCAGGCCGGCCATCCTCCTCGACCGCTTCGAAGGCCTCGGACCCGCTGCTGTAGTTCACCGAGTCAACGATTGTCTTGGTGCCGGGCGCCAGGCGATATCCAGGGGGGTTCACCACCGACATCATATCGACGAGGCTCCCAGGCACCGGCAGCAGCGCCACGCCGATAAACAGGGCCGCAACAACAACCAGTAGGAACGGCCTGTAGCCGGGCCGACCGACCAGCCGGTCCGAGAGGGGCTTGTGGACACCCAGGCCGCTGTAGTCGACCAGTAGCGGCCGCGAGGCCGTGTCCAGCCGCGCCATATCGACCAAGACGCGGTCCTCCCTGCCCTTGCGCGCCATCGCGCCTGACCCGCGCCCCGGTCCCCGGCGGTTAATTGAGCAGCCCCCTGATCGCCTCCAGGTCTTGCGTGGAAGCTACCGATCCCGTGATGACGATCACACCATCCTTTACCCCGATCTCGATGTGGTCGTCTACGACGTCCGGGTCCATAGCGATCCTGGCCCTCAGGTCCGCCGCGACTGTCAATCGCTCGATCAGGTCCAGTGACTTGGGGGTAGGCTGAAACTGGGGCTGCTCCGCGGTCGCCTGCACGAGCTCACACGCCTCAGGGATACTCATGAGTGTTCGCTCGATGACAAGATCGAACTTCAAGTGGTCCTCTGAGTCCTCGCCGTAGAGCGTGCTCCTCCACCTAGCCCTCTTCTCATCGATGCTTCCGATGAGCCGTTTCGCCCTCTTTCGGTCTATGCCGTAATCGGTGCGGTTCAGCAGATTGTCGATGCGGTACTCCGTATCGGCTACGACACTAACGCTAAGCATGTTTGGAAAACCGGAAAGGGCCGCCTGGCCGTCATCTCCCAGGTAGACGAGGTTCCCTCCACGAACGTCTCCGCTCAGGGCGGCCCGAACATAGGCGAGATAGTGGCTCCACTCCAGGTCCCTGCGGCGGAGGATACCGACGTGCCTGCGACGCGCCCGCTCCAGCCTGTTCCTTGACATCCCATAGTGTCCCGTCTTGTCGATAATGTCTTCTCTGGACACGAGCCTGCAGCCAGACTTTTCGGCGAGGCGGCCAGCCAGCTCCCTCCCACCGCTGAAGGCCGCCGCCGACAGTGTGATAATCGCCATCTAGCTCTCTCCTGGGTCTTTTTCGGACCTATGTATCGCCAACCGCCAAGGCCCGTCCCCGGCGTCGTGCAGAAGACGGTTTGACGGCGTTTGAAATCGACCACTGGCTTAAGTCTCTTTCAACCAGTATGCGGACGACAAAACGTCAGGGCTGCGGCGGCCCGACTATGTGCGCCTTTCACGCCGCCCGCCGCTCATGTATGCTGGCTGCGTCGATCGTGGGGCTCAGTGGATGGCCGAGCGATCGCACCTTTAGGTCAGGGGGAGCTGAGACCTGGACAAGACGGCCGACGCAGTGGTAATCGGAGGCGGCATCCTGGGCGCGAGCACGGCCCACTTCCTGGCCAAGAGGGGTTTTGGCAAGGTTGTGCTGCTCGAGAAGCGTTCCCTCGCGTCCGCAAGCACCGGACATTCGGCGGCCAATGTTCGCACCTACTACTCCAATCAGGTGACGGCGCAACTCGCCTGGCGCGCTGTCCAGATGTTTGAGCACGATCACGAGGAGCTGGGCGGGGATTCCGGTTTCCGGCAGGTGGGCTTCCTGCTGCTTCTGGACGAAAACACAGATGCCACCGGTGATCACATACTGCAGACGGAGATAGACAACGGTGTGGAGGTTAAGGGCCTCCTAGTGGAGGAGGTCAGCGAGCTCGCTCCCCAGCTGAACCTGGAGGGGGTCATCAGGGCCATTTACGAGCCACGCTCGGGGTATGCCGACCCGGTAAAGACGACCCGGATTCTGGTCGAGCGGGCGAAGGAATGGGGCCTGCTGGTGTATGAAGGCGTGGGCGCTACGGGCATTCGGCTGGCGGGGGACCGGGTGGCAGCGGTGGAAACGGAACAGGGAGCGGTCCAGACACCGGTAGTGGTGAACGCGGCGGGTCCGTGGGGCCGCCAGGTGGGCCGGTGGGTCGGTCTGAACGACTCGGTCCGCTGGAGCAGGGAGACGGACCTGGTGCTCCGATTGCCCCTGGAGTTCGGCTCCTTTCCGGTGGTCTCGGACCCGGGCCTGCGCTTCTATTTCCGCCCCCAGGACGACGATAAGGTCGTGGCCGGTCTGGGCTTTCCCAAGGAGATCGAGCCGGTCGACATCGACAGCTACGACGAGGACCTAGACCCCGGTAGTCGCCGGCGCATCATGGAGCCGCTGCTCAACCGCGTGCCCGTGCTTCGACACGCGGAGTTTGTCCACGGATGGGCATCCGTCTATACCATCACCGACGACTGGCACCCGCTGGTAGGCGCTGAGCCCGATGTCCAGGGATATTATGACTGCTTCGGAGGCAGCGGGCATTCCTTCAAGCTAGGGCCGCCCATCGGGGAAGCCCTGGCCGACGTCATCGCGGGCGACGCGCCGAATATAGACATCCGGCCGTTACGGCCTACCCGCTTCATCGAAGGCGAGCCCCTGTCATCCGCATGGGGCAGCGGCAACCGAGGCTAACCCCACCCACACCGTGTTTAAGATCGGGATAGACGTGGGCGGCACCTTCACTGACCTGGTGGTGGAGCGAGAGGGAGAGCCGCCCCGGACCTTCAAGACTCCTTCTACGCCGCAGGACCCGTCCGATGGGCTGCTCGTCGGGCTCGAAGACGTGGCTGCGGCGTTTGGCGTCTCGCTGGAAGGCCTGCTGGCCCAGACGGAGCGCATCATCCACGGCACCACTATCGCCACCAACACCCTGGTCGAGCGCAAGGGAGCCAAGGTCGGCCTCATTACCACCGAAGGGTTCAGGGACCTGCTGGAGATGCGTGAGGGGCTGAAGGAGGACCGCTACAACCTCCGGATGACACCGGTCGAGCCTCTGGTCCCCAGGTATCTACGGCTGGGTGTCCCGGAGCGGGTGCGCTCCGACGGCGCGGTCGAGGTCCCGCTGGATGAGGAGGCCCTTGACCGGGCGCTGGACGCCCTTGCCCGAGAAGGGGTGGATGCCTTGGCGGTGTGCTTCCTATTCTCCTACCTGAACC
>JADFHV010000304.1 GCA_022566975.1 Chloroflexota bacterium | reverse complement strand
CGAGGCGATCGCAGCGCTGGACCGCATACCGCTGTTCGCGGGCGTCGAGCGCGGCCGTCGCGCGGAGGCGCTGACCGGGCTGATCGAACACCGATCCGATGCGTGGGCGCGCGAAGAGGCTCAGAGGATGCTGGCATCCGTGCAACGTCTGCTGCTTCCGCCGGAGTCGTGGACGCAGAACCCTGGGATGGTCTGGGACATGGAGGCGTCGCATCGCTACGAGGAGGCTGGGCGGCCGCCGGACCGTCACACAGTCACCTTGACGACGCCCTTGTGCAGCAACGCGCGCAGCAGCGCCAGGCCTGACTCGGCCCGGTTTCCTGGATCGAAGTCGACACGCTCGAGACCCGCCAGCTGCTCGTCGAGCTCGGGCCGGTCCTCTCCCAGCACGACGAGCCGGTCGCCGTAGAGTACCGACGCCGCCCCGACCTGGTAAAGCATCCTGTAAAGCCCGGCGTCGGCGCCGTTCTTGTCCGATGGTTCCGAGAGGAGCAGGATGGCCGCGGAGCACCGGCGCATCTCCTCGGCGACCTCGCTCGGCACCGGGAGACCTGACCCGGCATCGGCCTCGGTATCCACCACGCCGTATGAGACACCGAACTGGTCGAGCATCTCCTTTACGAGCTCGACGGCCGGACCACCGCCGCTGTGGCCGATGAAGACTCTCCCTCGATCGCCTTCAACGCCCTGGTCGCCACGGTCCGCACCGGGGTCAGGCATGGTCCGTGACTCGACCTCGTCGGCCTCGCGCTGGGGACCGGCATCTTTCTCGAGACTGACGACGAGGAAGTCCCCATCGTCGCGGAGGATGCCGACGTAGAGACCGTTGGCCTTGGCGATGGCCAGGCATTCGGAGCTCAGGGCCGGACTGATCCCCAGCTCCCGTTGAAGCATGTTCCTGGCGTAGTCGTCCTCTGGAAGGCGTTTGCCGTCCAGTAGCCTGAAGAGCCGCCCGAACACGTCCGGTTGTAGGGCGGCCTGGAGAAGAGCACGCCGGCGCTCGTCTGGCCCCGTGGGGGCGACTATTGCCTCGCCGCGGGGCGTCAGCGTTATACGCTCGTCGTTGTAGGCACCCTGGGTCAGCCCGTACTTGGCGGCGGAGTTCAGCCTCATGGTGTAGCCGCTGCTGGCCGGCGTGGTGCCCAGGGCCGTGGCCAGAAGCTCCCGGTCGAACGGCAGCCCCGCGTTGGACTCCTGTATCGCCCTGGCCACCGCCAGAGCGTCCTCGAGCGTGTGAATGGGGTACGGGCGGACCACCCGGGTCCGCTTCTTGGCGGGCCCGGCGCCTCGTGCGTCCCCGCTCCGCTGGTCGCTCAAATCGGTGTCGCTCCCGACCTAAAGCTTGAGATAGTTGGAATATAACTCATTCGCCGCCGGGGGTCAACACTCTTTTCAACTCTTTTCAGAACTCCACCCGCCTAGTGCCCCACGGCCTCAGATACTGGAAATGAGTGAATACCTATTCAAGCGGAATACGTCTCCGCAGAGAGGCCGGCACATCCAGCGAGCCGACCTGCCCGGCACGTTAGCTGGTCCGTGGACACCCGGAGTGCATCCAATCATCCATAGCGTCCCGTAAGCATAATGCGGCCGTGATAGAATATTTGGAAGCTAACTCCTCCATCAGGTGAATGCCTTGTTCAGCCAGTTAAAATCCCGGTTCGTCCTTCCCGCAGCGGTGCTCGTCGCAGTGTTTCTGCTGTCGGCGTGCGGCGACGACGCGGAAGAGTCCCCTACCCCTCCGTCCCAGACGGTGGCCCAGCCGCAGGCCTCCGAAGCCGTAGCCTCCGAAGCATCGGCCCCCGTCGTCAACCCGGCTCCCGAGATTGTGCCGCCCGAGACGCCCCTGGTGGCCCCGCCGGAGGTCCCGGAGGAGCTGATGGCCATCTGGGAGGCCTGGGAGTTCCTCAGGCGCGAGCACGTCGATCGTGCCGACCTCGATCCGGCTGCCCTTACCGAGGCGGCAATCAGGGGGATGCTTCGGACGCTCGAGGACCGAGGGACCTACTACATCGGACGCGAGGTCTTCCGCATGGAGTCGGAGGAGCTCCAGGGCAACTTCCAGGGCATCGGTGCCCACGTGCAGATGCGTCTGGACGGGAAGCTGATCATCGTGGCGCCCCTCGAAGGCAGTCCAGCCATGGCCGCCGGCATCAAGGCGGGTGACCTTGTCCTGGAGGTAGACGGAGAGAGCATCGAAGGGA
>JADFHV010000036.1 GCA_022566975.1 Chloroflexota bacterium | reverse complement strand
CCAGACCTCCTGACCGGGCTGGTGGTCGGCGGCCCTCGCCGGTCTCCCCCTTTTAGCCATAAGCATCGCGATCGGCGGGTCGGACGTAGAGCCGATCCTCGTCGCGCTGTGGCTGGCGGTGCTTTTCCTGGGGTGGGGCGCAGCGCTGAGGGAAACGTACGTCCGCCTGAACCCGGATGAGGTCGTGCCGGAGCCGTCCGAAGGGGAGGTCGCCGTTAAGACGCTCGGCCGGCGGCAGTTCCTCGTCCGCCTGGGTGCCGCCACGGCTGTAATCACCGTTGCCAGCGGCGGCATAGGCAACCTGCTGGCCCAGGCCGCGCGCCGCGAGCTCGAAGATGAGCTTGCCGCGTCGATGGCGCACCTGTCGCAGGGGACCACTAAGTCACCCTTTCCAAACGCCGGCGACCCTGTGATGCCGGCGCCGGGCACCCGGCCCGAGTATACGCCTCTCAAAGACCACTACAAGGTGTTCATCCGGATAGAGCCCACCGTCATCGACGGCGAGACATGGGCGCTCCCGATTTCCGGGCTTGTAGGCAGCATGGCCTCACTGACGCTCGACGATCTCCGAAACAACTACGAGCCCCGCGACCAGTACGTAACGATATCGTGCATCTCCGGTCGCATCGGCACGGACCTGATCAGCACGACCCAGTGGACGGGCGTTAGCCTTCAGGACATCCTCGCCGACGTGAAGCCGAGCAAGGACGCACGTTACCTCTATATCAGCAGCGGCGACGGATTCTATGAAACCGTAGACCTGGACCTGATTGCATCGGACGAGCGGATCATGCTCACCTATGCGTGGGACGGGAACCCAATTCCGATCGACCACGGGTTTCCACTGCGGATCTGGCTTCCCGACCGCTTCGGCATGAAGCAGCCCAAGTGGATAACGGGCATCGAGGTGATGAAGGACTACAAGGAAGGCTACTGGGTCGAGCGTGGATGGGATGAGGTAGCTCAGGTCCAGGCCACGTCCGTTATAGACACCGTGGCCGAGGACGCGATTTACGAGAGCGACGGCCGACAGCTGGTGCCGGTGGGCGGGATAGCCTTCGCCGGCGACCGCCAGATCTCTAGGGTCGAGGTGCGCGTGGACGGCGGCCCGTGGGAGCAGGCCCGCTTGAGGGCCCCGCTGTCCGAGACGACCTGGGTTATCTGGCGTTACGACTGGCCGTTCGTCGCAGGAAACCACGAGTTTGAGGTCCGCTGCGCCGAAGGCGATGGCACTCCACAGATCGAGGAGGAACGAGGAAACCGCCCGAGCGGCGCTAGGGGCATCCACAGCAGAAACGCCAAACTCTAGCGCCGCGATGAGCTGGCACCGCTGTCGGGGCCAAGAGCCTATGACCGCTATCGGTTTTGCGGCGGAGCGCCCCAGGCGTGGACTCCCTCAGACGGTGGCTTGTAGTTCAACGCCTGATCGACGATGTCTATGCCGGCGCGCTCGCTCCAGGCGGCCTGGAGTTGTCTGGTGATCGGTCCGGGTACCTCAGTACCGATGGCCCTGTTGTCGACACGGTTCAGGGGCATGACGCAGTAGGCCGTGTTGGAGAAGAAGACCTCGTCGGCGGTGTACAGGTCGTAGGGCTGCAGGTCTTCGTCAGATACGGAAATGCCCAGACCGTCGGCGAGCTCGAAGATGAACCTCCTGGCGTCGCCCTGGAGAGAGCTTCGGTCGGTGGGCGTCTTCAGCACTCCGTCCTGCACGAGCCACACGTTGGCCTGGATGTTCTCTGTGATGAAACCCCGGGCGTCCGTCAGGATCGGGTAGCCGTCTGGGTCCACGTCCGCGGCCTCCAGATGGGCAAGCGCGAAGTTCAACCTGTTATTGTGCTTGACCTTGGACTCCATCGCCTCAGGCGAGTAGCTCCTGGTCCTTACGATGATCCCGTGTATGCCCGAGGTATATCCCTCCGCCCACTGGTTCGGCATGAGGTGCCACGGCCTTATGCAGACGGTAAGCGGTGCCGGGTCCAGCGCGTCCGCACCCGCGCCGCGTGACACGTATTGACCGATGTACAGGTCGCCGCCTGGAATCCTCAGGTGCTCGTTGCGCTCGAGGATGCCCAGAGTCAGCTCTTCCCACTCGTCGATTGTGAAGCCGGGGTCCATCCGGGCGTATTTCAGGGAGCGCATGAACCGCTCCAGGTGCTCCCTGAAGCGGAATGGCTTACCGCTGAACGTGCGCTGTATGTCGAACACGGCGTCCCCGTACCGGAAACCTCGGTCGGTCACGTGGACCGTGCACTGGCTGTCGGGGACGTATTGACCGTTGAAGTAGCTGGTTAGCTCGTCCATTCTCGTCTCCTCGGATTTGGTCGATCCCGAAGCGGCCCGCCATAGGCGCGACGTATTATAGCACCAGACCTGGCGCGTTCAACCCCAGGAAAGTCCGCCGCCTCGGGTCGGAAGCGCCGTTGACACGACTATAGGCCGACGGTACACTCGCAACGCCGCCGGTATGGACGATGGACGGAGGACAATCATGGCAACCCTGGGCAGTGGGCAGTTCACATACGAGGTCTCGGGAGCGGACTGGGGTAGTCTGCCTGAAGACTGGACCTACAAGGAGGCGACGGCCGTCGCCGTGGACTCTGCGGACAACGTCTACGTCTTCAACCGGGGCACGCACCCGATAATCGTCTTCGACCCCGACGGAAATATAGTCCGGACCTGGGGGGACGGCGTCTTCACGAATCCCCACGGAGTGACCGTCGGCCCTGACGACTCGGTCTACTGTGTCGACAACGGCGACCACACCGTCCGCAAGTTCACACCGGAAGGCAAGCTGCTGATGACTCTGGGTACGGAGGGAAGCCCGTCCCCGGCCATGAGCGGCGACCCATTCTGCACGCCGGCCCACCTGGCCGTCGACCCGAGAAACGGTGACATGTACGTCGCCGACGGCTACTGCAACGCCAGCGTCCACAAGTACACTCCCGATGGCCGGCACCTGTTCTCCTGGGGCGAGTCGGGGACCGACGCCGGCCAGTTCAACATCGTCCACAACGTCGCCGTAGACGCCGACGGATGGGTCTATGTGGCGGACCGGGAGAACCACAGAGTCCAGGTCTTCGATGACAAAGGAAAGTTCGAGACGCAGTGGGTGAACCTCTCTCGGGCCGCGTGCGTGGCCGTCGTGGACAACGGCCAACGGCTGGTCTACGTGGGCGAATACCACTGCGGCATCGGCACGAACTCGATGGGCACCGGCCTGGGGCCGAGGGTCACGATCCTGGACGGCGAGGGCAACGTGCTGGCGAGGGTCGGTGACCAGACCTATGGTGACGAGCCAGGGCGCTTCTACTCGCCCCACGGCATCGCCGTTGACTCCAGAGGCGACATCTACGTCGCCGAGGTGTCCTGGAGCGACTACGGCAGCGTCATGGACCCGCCCAAGGAGCTTCGCTCGATGCAGAAGCTGGTCAGGAAGGGCTGAGGCGACGGTAAGTGCGATTCGGCGTCGACGTTCCGATCAAGGGAGAGTATTTCGATCCGCGGGTCCTGGCGGACCTCGCCTACACGGCTGAGGAGTCGGGGTGGGACGGCTTCTTCGTCTGGGACCATATCTCCCTGGACCTCAGCGAGCCCATCTGCGATCCGTGGGTGGCCCTGTCGGCTATCGCCCTTCGCACACATCGTATACGCATAGGCCCTATGGTGACGCCCATCCCCAGGCGCCGTCCCTGGAAGCTGGCACGGGAGACCGTGACAATCGACCACCTATCAGACGGAAGACTGACCCTCGGAGTCGGTATCGGCTCCCCGGCGGACGTGGAGTTCGAGTCGTTCGGAGAGGAGGGCGATGTCAAGATTCGAGCCGCGATGCTTGACGAGGGGCTGGAGGTGCTGACGGGGCTGTGGACGGGCGAGCCGTTGACCTACCGGGGCGAGCACTACCGGCTCACCGACAAGGTCTTTCTGCCGCGGCCGGTGCAGACGCCCCGCATCCCCATATGGGTCGGGGCGAACTGGCCGAACAAGGCGCCATTGCGACGCGCGGCTCGATGGGACGGCGTGTTCCCGATCTTTCGGGATAACGGCAATAACATGACTCCCGAGGTCATGCGGGCCGTCATCGCCTACGTTACAGAGCAGAGGTCCACCGATTCGCCCTTCGACATCGTCGTCAGCGGCCTGCCGCCGGGGGAGGACCGGGCCGAAGAGGCGGAGATGGTCGACGCCTACGCAGAGCTGGGAGTGACGTGGTGGATCGCTCCCGGTTGGGCCGACTCGGTCGAGGAGTGCCGTAAGCGCATCAGCCGGGGCCCGCCGCGAGACCGTAGGGAGCCTACCTGAAGCGCGCCGTCGGAGTCCCTTTGGCCAGCAGATAGCCGGCCAGCGCGACGAAGAACGCGAGGGAACCGGCGGCCCCGCCCGCGGTGATGTAGTAGCCGTAACGCCTCACGTCGTCGAGCGCCTGAGGCAACGGCGTCACAACGCTCCAGCCCAGAAGCATCGCCGCTCCGCCGGCCATTGCCCATAGCCCAAGCGGCGTTGGCATCCGTCGTTCGCGGACGATCAGCAAGCCGATGGACACGACGCCGGTGCCGGCCAGTGTAGTCCCGGCGGCCCAGGCCGTGTAGCCGGCGAAGCCCATGGCTCGGGCTACCGAGGCTATCGAGTCGGCGTGTGCGCCACCCGTCAGGGCGAAGTCGTCGGCCAGGAAGTATATGCCGAAGAAGGCCGCCGTCGCCGCGACGAAGGCCACGCTGGCGGTCAGAAGTCCCGTTAACCCCAATAGGGCCAGCGCACGGTCGTGGAGGCGGAAGACGAGATACAGGGCCCCCGCGGCAGGAGCGAGCAGCATGCCACCTATCAGGGTCCCAAACCAGCTGGCGGCATACAGCTCCCGGTCCGCGTTGACCGCGATGAGCGATGCGCGGACCTCTTCCCGGTCCACGTCGAACTGCACGAAGGTGGCCATGGAGATACCGAAGGCGACGACTACGAGAAGTAGAAGACCGCCCGCCGCGCGCTCCACTATACGGTCGTCTATCACGGGCGGATACCTGGAGTTGGAGGGATGGCCCGCTTTAGAAGCTTCATTGGGCCAGGTCGCCTAGCATAGCCTTCACCGCCTCCCGGCTTCGCAGGACGACGCCTTGGGGATCTTCCCCGGGCTCTGCGGCCAGCGCGGCAGCCTTGCCGACCTCGAGAGTCAGCACAAAGGGAGCCGAGCCGAGGACCTGCGCGTATCGTCCCAGGTCCAGGTCGCCCTTTCCTATCTCGTGATGGTCCTCATCATCGACGCAATCGTGGATATGGAGGTGGCGCAGGTACGGCCCGAAGGCTTCGAAAGCTTCGTCCAGGCCGTCGGTCAGCACTGCGTGCCCGGTATCCAGTGTTATGCCCACTACAGGGCTGTCCACGCGGTTGATTATGTCTACCAGCTCATCGTACGCGAGTGTGACGTCCCCGTGCCTGTGGAGCAGGTTCTCGACACAGAGCACCACACCGCATTCCTCGGCCTTGGGCACGGCCGTTTTCAAGAAGTCCACGGCATGGTCCGTGGACTCCCGGCGCACGCCATCCGACTCGGGGGAGGCGCCGTCAATCCGGCCTATATGAACGACCACGGCCCGGGCGCCGATGTCGTGGGCCAGCTCCATGGTCTCTTCCAGCTCCTTGAGGTGTCGCGTGCGGCGGCCGGCGTCGTGGGAGGCAGGGGCGGTCGCCTGGGCGAAGTGGATGGAGTACTGTAGCCCGTGCCTCGCCCGCTGGACCTTCATGTAGTGGACGTCGTCGGGCGACAGGATGTCCTGCCACAGGCCACGCCCGTCCAGCTCGACGCCGCCTATACCGTGCTCAACGGCGAAGGCGACCGCCTCGCGGACCGTTTGCTCCTCACCGATGGACCTTGTATTGAATCCGATGATGGCCATTGATTAGGTCTACGTCATCCAAACGACACCGGGGCAGATTGTAACAACTTGGTCAGCCGTCAACAAGCAGTCGTCCCCACGCCGACCTCAATGGACCCGCCAGGTCTCCACCTCGGCGTATTCGATAAGCCCGTTAAGCCTGGCGAGCCATCGCTCGACCATCTCCTCATCCCCCTCGTACTGCCACATCTCCGTTTCGAGGGCTTCCAGCTCCTGATAGCTCTCTACCTCCCACTCGACGGCCACCCTGTCCGTGCGCCCGCTATGGTAGTCGGACAGGACGCGAGGCTTGATGGCCATTCCAGCGCCGCGGGCCATGATGTTGCCCTCCTGAAGATGCTCGATCAGCTCGAATCCCTTGCCGACTTTGCCGTAGAAGACCCGGCGCTGGACGATGGTCATGTTACCCTCCTCGGAGCATCATAGACGGCTTTGGTGTGCCAGGCCCGCTTGCCCGTACTCCATCCACGCGGGCTACAGGGGGGGGTGGACCTGGGCGGATACAACGACGGGCGCGGCGTCGCTACCAACCTCTGCTATAATTGTAGCCCGAACGTCAATTCCCGTCGGGAGGGCTCGGACCGACCGTGGCTGACACCGTGGCGTCGGTGGACCTGGAGAAGCTCATGTCCCTCTGCAAGCGCAGAGGGATTGTATTTCAGAGTAGCGAGATCTACGGCGGCCTGGGAAGCACGTGGGACTATGGCCCGCTGGGCGTCGAGCTGAAACGCAACGTCAAGGACGCCTGGTGGCGGACCATGGTCTGGGACCGCGACGACGTGGTGGGACTTGACGCGGCCATCCTCATGCACCCGGACGTCTGGAAGGCCAGCGGCCACGTCGAGAGCTTCACCGACCCGCTGGTCGAGTGCAAGCAGTGTCACCAGCGCTGGCGCGAGGACCAGCTCGAGAAGCGAGCGTGCCCCGCCTGCGGCGGCGAGCTTACCGACGCACGCTTGTTCAACCTGATGTTCAAGACCCACATGGGCCCGGTGGAGGAAGACGCCGCCGCCGTCTACCTTCGTCCCGAGACCGCCCAGGGCATCTTCGTCAACTTCGACAACGTGCTCACCGCCACGCGTAAGAAGCTGCCCTTCGGCATCGCGCAGCTTGGCAAGGCGTTCAGGAACGAGATCACCACGGGAAACTTCATCTTTCGGACCCGCGAGTTCGAGATGATGGAGCTCGAATATTTCGTAAGGCCCGGTGAGGACGAGGAGTGGTACCGGCGCTGGGTGAACGAGTGCGTCGGATGGTACGTGGACCTGGGTGTGGACAAGGACAGGCTCAGGGTCCGAGAGCACGGGCCCGAGGAGCTCTCGCACTATTCCAAGGCCACGTCGGACATCGAGTACCGCTTCCCGTGGGGGTGGGGCGAGATAGTGGGTGTCGCCAACCGTACCGACTACGATCTGAGGGCCCACGCCGCCGCCAGCGGCCAGGAGCTGTCTTACTTCGACAACGAGACCAAAGAGCATATCGTGCCCTACGTGGTGGAGCCGTCCTTTGGTGTGGACCGTGCGGTCATGACCTTTCTGGTGGACGCGTACACCGAGGAGGAGGCGCCCACGGCGTCGGGCGGGACCGAGCGGCGTGTGCTGCTGAAGCTGCACCCGACGCTGGCGCCCGTCAAGGTCGCGGTGCTGCCCTTGAGTCGCAACGAGCGTCTGACGCCGCTCGCGCGCGAGGTCTACGACCTCGTTCACAGGTCGGGCGTGGTGAACGGCGTCGTCCAGTTCGACGACGCCCAGAGCATCGGCAGGCGCTACCGCCGCCAGGACGAGATCGGCACACCCCTGTGCGTCACCGTCGACTTCGACTCCCTGGAGGACAAGGCCGTCACCATCCGCGACCGGGACACCATGGCACAGGACCGGGTGCCCATGGACGGGCTGGTAGCCAAATTGGCCGAGAAGTTTGGAGGCGTGACACGGGCGAGAGGATAGAAGACCTCCGGCAGCGGATCGAGGATGCCGCCGTCTTCTTGACCAGGCACGGAACTCAGGAGGCCTTAGCTGAGGGAATAACAGTGACCGAGATCAGAGAGGCCATCGCACGTGGTACGATCTTAGAAGACTACCCCGAGCATCAGAGAGGTCCTTGCTGCCTGATCTACGGAAAGACCGCTCTGGGTCGCGATCTGCATCTCGTTGTGACAACAGGGAGGACTCCTGTCATATTAATTACAGTATATGAGCCGGGGCCACCCCGTTGGGTAGGCCCGGAGACTAGAGGCCAGAGATGACATGTGACCTTTGTCGAGGAGAGTACCAGAAAAAGCTGATCGTCTTCTCCTTCGACCGAAAAGGGCGAGCCGTCGTCGTGGAGGGTGTTCCTGCCCATGTTTGCCAGCTTTGCGGTGATACCCTTTTATCCGAACGGGTGGTCCAAGAGATTGAGCACCTCATCGATCGAGAGCCTCAGGGCACTGCACCCCTCTATCGGTTCCCTGAGAGGGTAGCCCCTTAGCCATGCCTCACACGCCAGTTAGCATCCGCGTCCACGGGCCACTCGGCAGCGCCGAGCTAGAGGCGCTTGCCGATACCGGCTCCACCTTCACGAAGGTGCCTCGTTCGGCCACTGAGCGGGTCGGGGTAGATACCGCATATGAGACCACTGTCGAGCTAGGCGATGGTCGAACGGTGGTCCGACAACTGGCTCTCGCGGACGTGGAGATCAGTGGTGTGCGAAGGCCGGTGCTGGTCACCGTCGGCGAGAACGGTGACCAGCCCCTTGTGGGGTATACGACCCTAGAGTCGCTGGGCTTCAAGGTCAACCCGGTCACCCACAGCCTGGAACCTACACCGGCCACCGAGTATTAGGCTTGACGCCTGCCATCGGCGCGGCGGCATGCGCCCAACTCAATGACCGAAGAGCCTGTCATGCTGGAAAATCTGCGTCCCCGACCGGTACGATAGGGATACTATGCCGACGGCACCGGTGTTCCATAGCTCGGTCATGAGAGCGCACCTGATTCATGCGCATCGTCCACTTCGCTGACGTACATATAGGCGTGGAGAACTACGGGAAGGTCGACCCGGAGACGGGGCTGTCGACCCGGCTTGGCGATTTTCTCAAGAGCTTCGACCAGGCCGTCTCCTACGCCATCGACTCCGGCGCGGACCTCGTCCTGTGCTGCGGCGACGCCTATAAGAGCCGGGACCCCAGCCAGACCCACCAGCGGGAGTTCGCAAGGCGGCTCGCTCGGCTGTCGACGGCTGGAATACCCGTGTTCCTGGTGGTGGGCAACCATGACATGCCCAACGTCCCGGGCCGGGCCACCGCTCTGGAGATCTTCCGGACGCTGGGCGTCCCAAACGTCTATATCGGAGACAGGCTGACAACCTACCGAGTGGACACCGCCGACGGGCCGGTGCAGATCGTCGCGGTACCGTGGCCCAGACGAAGCGGCCTGCTCGCCCGTGAGGATAGCCGGGGCATGACGCCGGAGCAGGTCAACGAGGCCATCCAGGAGGGCCTGTCGCGTCTTATCCGCGCCGAGGCGCACGCATTGGACCCGTCCGTCCCGGCACTGCTGGCTGGCCACATCACGGTCGGTGGCGCCACCGTCGGCTCCGAGCAGTCGATGATGCTGGGCCGGGACCCCGTCCTCCTGAAGAGCGACGTGGCGCTGCCGGCATTCGACTACGTGGCTCTCGGCCACATCCACCGGCACCAAATCCTCGACGAGGACCCGCTCGTAGTCTACAGTGGGAGCCTCGAGCGTATCGACTTCGGCGAGGAGCGAGACGAGAAAGGTTTCTGCGTGATAGAGATCGACCCCGCGATGGCTGTCGGGCGGAGAGTCCGCGAGTTCACCTTTCAGAGTGTGGAGGCGAGGAGATTCGTGACGGTGGACGTTGACATCCGGGCCGGGGACTCCGATCCGACTGCGTCTGTCCTCAATGCCATCTCGTCCCACGAGGTAGCCGACGCGATCGTTAGGGTGCGGATAACGGTGCCCGCCGAGCAGGAGCGTCATCTGCGGGACGCGGAGATAAGAGAAGCCCTGGAGGGCGCACATTTTGTCGCATCGATATCACGCGAGGTCCCCGACAGGCACCGGAGCCGTCTCGGGCCGTCGTACTCGGATGGCCTTAAGCCCAAAGAGGCGTTGGAGGCCTACTTCGAAGCGCGCGGGATGCCCAAGGACCGGGCCGAGGTCCTGATGCGGCATGCCGAGCGGCTCATGGCCGAGGCCGACTCGGAGTAGGGGAGGGCCCGCGGCCGCCCGATTGGCCGCATGGCACCGTACGAACCCGGTCGTAGTTCTCCGGCATCCAATTCGTAGACCAAAGCGTGCAAACCACTGCGTGCGGACGGGAGGGCTGGCATGTTTTCGGAGAGAGGGCATGGGAGAGGACCGGGCTCGACAGGGCGTATCCTGCGGTCTCGGGCCGCCTGGGTCGGGTTGGCTGCGGTGACCGCCATCCTGCTGGCGGCCTGCGGTGGCTCGGACTCGGATGACTCGCAGGGCGTCGGCGGAGTTTTCGACGCCGGCGGCGAACCAATGGACGAAAGCGAGGCCACGGCCGCAGCGCAGGTCACCCGCTCCTCGGACGCCGCGCCCGACTTCGAGCTGGTCCTTTTCGGCAACGAAAACCACGCCGACGGCGAGGTGCTCCGTCTGTCCGACCTGGTGGGAAGCCCGGTGATACTCAACTTCTGGTTCCCGTCGTGCCCGCCTTGCAGGGCCGAGATGCCCGACCTGGAGGCGGCCTTTCAGAGGCACAAGGCCGACGGAGTGCGGTTCGTGGGCGTCACGAACATGGGGTTGGACACGGCTCGGGACGCAAAGGACTTCATCGCCGAGATTGGCGTCACCTACTCCCTGGGCGCCGATACCGATGCCTCCATAATGCGCGCGTACGGCGTCAGCGGGTTCCCTTCCACAGTGTTCCTCGACTCGGAACAAAATCTCGTCCGCAAGTGGACCGGCCTCCTCAACGGGGAGAAGCTGGAGGAGCTTATACAGGAAGTGCTAAACTAGTGCCCCGCCTCGGGCTGGTACGCTCCGACGGAGCGCGGTCACGACGGCCGGGGTGAGAGCCGGGAGCCTGGCCTTGTGACCCTTGAATGAGCGGCGGGGACGTTTTTCTGCTGGTAGTCAGATGGCTACACCTCGTTTCGGCTGCCGCCTGGGTCGGCGGTAGCCTCT
>JADFHV010000303.1 GCA_022566975.1 Chloroflexota bacterium | reverse complement strand
CATAGCGAGGGAGTACGAGCTTGCCGCGAGTCTGGGATTCAGCACCGGAGAGCTCCTGTCTATGACGCGTCAGGGTATCGCGGCTTCCTTCACTTCGGAAGAACGAAGAACTAGGCTGCTTAAATCCTTGGAGCCGCGGCTACCCGGCTGCAACTGAAACTTGAATCTTCACGTGAGGTCAAGCGATGACCTACAGGTGTGATATTTCAAGATTTGCCTTATGTCCCTGCGGGCCCGGTAGGGACCAGAGCGGGGTGGGGCAAGGCGACGAACGGAGGAAACGATGATCCTACTGATAGACAACTACGACAGCTTTACCTACAACCTCTACCAGTACCTCAGCGAGCTGGGGGCAGACGTAAGCGTCGTGCGCAACGACGAGACCTCTATAGAGTCGATCACCGACATGGCGCCCGAGAAGATCGTCGTCTCGCCGGGGCCGTCCACGCCAGACAAGGCCGGCATCTCCACCGAGGTGATACGCCACTTCGGCACCACCACTCCCACGCTCGGAGTATGCCTGGGCCATCAGTGCGTCGGCTACGCCTACGGGGGCACCGTCGGCGGCGCCGGCGAGATAATGCACGGCAAGATGTCCCTGGTCCATCACGACGGCAAGGGCGTCTTCAAGGGGCTGCCCGACCCGTTCGAGGCCATCCGCTACCACTCGCTGGCGGTATACCGGGAGGGGCTTCCCGACGAGCTGGAAGTGACCGCCTGGACCGACAACGATGTTATTATGGGCGTGAGGCACCGGCAGTACCCGGTCGAAGGCATCCAGTTCCACCCCGAGTCCATCATGACCAAGGTTGGCAAAGACCTGCTTCGCAATTTCCTGGAGATGTAAGGGGGGATGTCATTGGCTTTCATCAGGGTCTCGCGGACAACGGGACACCGTTCAGGATGAAAGAACAATTTGCCCTCGAAGGGCGGGTTTGAAACCCGCCCCTACACGGCGCCGTTCTCACACGAATTGGCACACTGAAATCGCCGGCGGACAGCTGTCGTGGAGACGTGATTGTCAGGTTAGGAGCCGAGATTGACGATGCCACAGGACGACCTGAAAGAGTTCACGAGGAAACCTCTGCTGGCCATCCTGTCGACGGTGAACCCCAACGGCACGCCCCAGTCGACGCCCGTGTGGTATGAGTACGACGGCGAGGCTTTCATCGTCACGAGCTTCGCCGACCGCGTCAAGGTGCGGAATATCCGCCACAACCCCGCGGTCTCCCTGGTGGTTATGGACACGGTGAGCTACGGTGAGCCGCTGACCGTCAACGGCACGGCCGAGCTCGTCGAGGAGGGGGCGCAGGAGGCGACGCTGCGGAGCGCGATCAGGTACCAGGGGGAGGAGCTGGGGAGGATCAGCGCCGCCCACATGTCCGGCCGGCCGCGCGTCATCATCCGCATCAAGCCTAAGAGGGTCCTCTTCGATGCCGGCAGAGCGATGCCCGTGGGGCCCACAGAGACGCGCGAGGACATCACCGGATAGCCCGCGGCCTGGAGAGGAAGCCATGATTCGCGAAGCTATCGAAGCGGTTGTCGCCGGGCAGTCCCTGTCCAGCAGTCAGGCCGCCGAGGCCATGAACGAGATCATGACTGACGAAGCTACGCCGGCCCAGTTCGGCGCGTTTGTGGCGGCCCTGCGTCTTAAGGGAGAGACACCGGAGGAGATCGCTGGGATGGCGCGGGTGATGCGCGAGAAGTCGCTGCGCGTCGAGGTAGAAGGACCAGTCGTGGACACCTGCGGCACCGGCGGCGACGCCTCGGGCAGCTTCAACATCTCCACCACGTCAGGCTTCGTCGTCGCCGGAGCGGGCGTGTCGCCAAGCACGGCAACAGGGCCATGTCCAGCGCATGTGGAAGCGCCGACGTCCTGGAGGCGATGGGGGTGAAGATAGACCTGAGCCCGGAGGGCGTCCGGCGCTGTCTCCAGGAGGTGGGCTTCGGCTTCATGTTCGCCCAGAGGTACCACCCGTCCATGCGCTTCGCGGCCGGTCCCCGTAAGGAGATCGGGATCAGGACGGTGTTCAACGTCCTGGGTCCGCTCACCAATCCAGCCGGCGCCACGGCCCACCTTATCGGAGTCGCCGACCCGGCCTATGGCGAGAAGATGGCCCGGGTGCTAGGGACCATGGGCAGCAAACACGCCCTGGTGGTCCACGGCAACGACGGGCTCGACGAGATCACCCTGGGCGGCGATACCAGGG
>JADFHV010000035.1 GCA_022566975.1 Chloroflexota bacterium | reverse complement strand
GAGGTGGTGGATAGCTCTTAATCGGCAGGTTCTGGGTCCAAGTCCGAGGCGGGTCGTTGACCCCTGTATACACCCCTTTTAGGGCCTACATGCGCCGCGGGCGGTGCCCCTGTCTGCCTACGCCCTTATGGATGAAGGGTCGCTGAGCGGAGCCTACCCCAGCCTTGCCAGCAGCGACGCCGGGGTGAACGCTGCGACGACCGCCGCCAGAGCGGTCAACGCCAGGGAGGTTGCCCACAGGAACTGACCAGACCGTGGATGCGCAATAGTGCTGACGCGGTCCATGACGACCGCGCCGACACCGAAGAAGAGGCCTGCCCAGAGCGCGCTGAACAGGAACTGTGCGCCGATGGCGAGGCCTCGCAGAGGGGAGAGGAAGAGGGTATCGGCCGAGGCGTAGAAAAGGTTGCCGGGCTCGATGGCGCCGGAGTAGACGGCCAGAAACATCAACGCGAACGGCAGGAAGAGCCCCCCCATCAACAGCGGATAGAAAAGCGGGTAGCCGGCCACGAGGACCGACCACTGCGGGAGACCGAGGCTATGTCGACCTCCGGCGAGGAATCTCCAGCCTCCATGGGCCCAATAGGCGATGGGCACCGCCAGGGCCGCGCCCGTTGCGATTCCGGCCCCGTAGATAAAGACTGCCTCAGTGGCGTCCAGCCGCCTCGGTTCCAGGAAGACAGGTGTGCGGCCCAGCAGGTTGGAAACCACGGCGAAGCCGCCGACGGCGGCCCCGTACAGGGCCAGCGCCGCCGTGTAGCTCCAGCGGCCCCAGTCGGGCCAGGACCTCGATAGAGCGATAGAGGCCACGCCCAATGCCCGCGCCGCTGACGGCTGTGACCTAGAGGCCATATTCCAAAGGTACCACGTTCGAAATGGTCCGGGGTGGGGATCGACGCGGTGCCGGCAACGGGTGTCCGGGAGGTTTGACGCGTGTTGGCGAAATGCGGAACATCACCGTGCACACCGTCGCCTAGAATCGGAGGATGCGTCCGATGAAGCCGCCATGATCGCCTTCCTCGTCCGCCGGACGATAATCGCCGGGCTTACGATCGTGGCTATTTCAGTAGTATCGTTCCTGGTGGTCCAACCGTTCGGTGGAGACTCCGTCAACACATACCTCGAGCTGCTGGTCGGCGCGAGCACGGATGAGAGTGCGGCCGGTGTGGTCGCGCCGAGGAGCCGGACTCTCGAAGCACTACTTCGCAGCGAATACGCCGTGAACGAACCCGTCGTCGTTAGGTATGCGGACTGGGCCTGGGACGTCGTGCGGCTGGACTTCGGCAGGACATTCTCAACCGTCATGCGCGCCCGGCTAGTGAACACCGTGCTGCTGGTGCTGGGCACTATCGTCTTCACGTGGGTCCTGGCGTTCCCAATCGGCGTCTACTCGGCGGTGAGGCACAACACGCCCGGGGACTATGCGGTGACGTTCGTGGGTTTTCTGGGTCTGGCGATACCCGACTTTCTACTTGCACTCGCACTGCTGTGGATAAGCTTTGCATGGTTTGGCTTCAGCGTCGGTGGCCTCTACTCGCCAGAGTACGTGGAGGCGCAGTGGAGCTTCGCCCGGGTAGTCGACCTGCTGAAGCACCTGTGGATTCCGGCGCTGGTGCTGGGAACGGCCGGAACGGCGGGGCTCATCAGAATACTGAGGAACAACCTCCTGGACGAGCTGGGGAAGCCGTATGTTTTGGCTGCCCGGGCCAGAGGCGTCCCCGAGTGGAAGCTGGTCCTGAAGTACCCCGTGCGGATTGCGCTGAACCCGTTCGTCAGCACGATGGGGTACCTGCTCCCGTTCCTGCTATCGGGTAGCATCATAGTGTCCGTGGTGCTGAGCCTTCCGACGCTGGGGCCTGTGCTGCTGGACGCATTCTTGAGGGGCGACGTGTTTCTCGGGGCAGCGATGGTCTTCTGGATGGGCGTGCTGACGGTCATCGGCACGCTGATCTCGGACATACTGCTGTTCATGCTCGACCCGAGGATTCGGCCGGAGACCTAGGAGGGTATGGCCCCTGTCGGGACCGAATGAAGAGGGTTGCCGGCGTGAAGCCGCGAGGATTACCGCTCGTGGTGGGAGCCAGGGAGCATGCCGGTGCAGGCTAGGAGCCCGATGGTGGCACCGAGCGCTAGCTCGACCCGCCCACCTCTTCCAGGTCTTCGGCGGCGACGGAGGTGTTGCGCCACCGGTGGCCCAACAGGGCCCGCGCCAGGACAAGGCCCGACAGCCCACCTATGCCAAGAGCGCGGACGTGATCGCCGTCATTGGCCATTACCAGCGACGCCAGAGTCCCATACCCGAACACGATGCTCAGCAGCGACGTGTACGGGAGTCGTTGCCCTCCCACCGCGATCACCGTCGCCACCGCGAGGCTGATCGGGCCGAACACCGGGAACATGACCAGCACTACGCCTCCAAGTGGCGCGAGGCCGTCTCCTCCCCGGAACTTCGTGAACACCGACTTCCAGTGGCCCACGACGACACTGAGAGCCAACAACACCAGCCAGGGCCCTTCAATGCCAACAAGTCGGCCCATCAATATAGCAAGGGCGCCCTTGCTTACGTCACCTAAGAGCACCAGCAGGCCGGACACATCATCGACACACCTGCGTACATTTGAGGCGCCGGCGAGACCCGTCCCAACCGAGAAGATGTCCACTCCTTGGCGACGGCTTATTCGGTCTCCCAGTGGCAGCGCCCCGAGCAGATAGGCCATCACGCTGGCCAGTAGAAGAGATGGGGTCCCTAGGAAGAAATCGCCCATCACCTAGTCCTTACCACCGGAACTCACAGACTGCTTTGATTGCGTGAACCGAGATTTCCCAACGCAGCGCATGAGTGTGCCTCTGGGACTCGTGTAACCTAGGGTACCAGGATACGCTGGAATCGACGCCCACGTCCAACCTCGAGTGCGATAGCAGCCGCCGACGTTGCACCGTATTAGGAGTTTAACAACCGCCTCGGTCGCCGTCAATCAGCTCTGATCGGAACCCGTCTCGTCGGCACTACGGGATACACAGAGCCATACGAGACGTTCCAGACATGGCCAACGCAGGCCTGACGGCGACCTGCTAGATCCATGAGGTCTCGGGACCGAACACACGGTAGAGAGGTCGTCGTTCGAAGCGCTGCGCCGCATCGGCAGAGGCCTCGGCCTCTAAGCCAAGGAAGAGGAAGCGAGGAGGCTCCAATTTAGCAGCCTCGTCTCCGTTAGGTCGAGACGAGCTGATGAGCCGACAGGGGTGAGGCCCCGCTACTGGAGCTGGCGGACTCGCTTCTGCGTAATCAGGAACGCCGTGGCGACGATGGCCAGCAAGCCCGCCATGATTCCTATGGTTACCTGGCCGCCCAGGTACTCGGCGGCGATTCCCGCAGGCAGGACGCTCAGGGGCATCAGTCCGAAGTTCATCATGAAGACGCTGGACACCCGACCCCGGTAGCGGTCCTCGGCCCTCTCCATGATCAGCGTCATGCTCAGGGTCCAACGGCTGGCCTCGCCCAGGCCCAAAAGGACCATGATGCCGACCGCGGCGTAGTAGACCGGTATCGCGGCGACCAGGGCGAGGCCCAGGGCCGACACAAAGGTGCCGAGGATCAGCAGGAGCCCGCGGCGCCACCGTCCAAGAGACGCGATCGTTAGAGAGCCGACCAGAGAGCCCGCGCCCAGGACGCTGATCATGAGTCCCATGGCGTCGGGCCCCAGGTGATACACGTCCACGACGAATATCGGCAGCAGCATCCGGAAGGGCCAGCTCAGCAGACTGCCGAAAAACCCAATGGCTAGAATGGTCATTATCATGCGATTGCCGAGTACGTATCCCAGGCCCTCTTTGATGTCGGCTACGACGGACCGTCTCCCTTCGACCGGCACTGACTCTACCCTGCGGACCTGGGTGGTCAGCACGACGGAGACCACATAGAGGGACGTGATCACCACATAGACTGCCCCGGGGCCCAGCAGGGCGTAGAGTCCGCCGGCTACGGCCGGTGCTACCAGCGTCATGGAAGAGAAGGCCGCCGAGTTGATACCCATGGCGTTGGTGAACTGCTCCGGTTCTACGAGCTGAGGGATGATGGACTGCCGGGCGGGCATCAAGAAGGCGAACATGGCGCCTTCTATCAGGGCCGCGATCATTAGATGCTCCCAGCGTATATTTCCGGTGAGAATGACGACCGCCAGGGAAACACCGACGAGGGCGGCTACTCCCTGACCCACCTGGATCACGCGCTTGCGGTCGATGCGGTCCGCCAAGGCGCCTCCGAATAGCGCCAGCACGAGAGTTGGGATGGCGAACCCGGCTTCCACCAGACCGAGCAGGAGAGCCGAGCCGGTGATGTCGTAGACGAGGTAGCCGATGGCCACCATCTCCATCTGCACCCCGCCCATCATGGCCATCATGCCGAACCATAGGTACCGGAAGTCCCGGTTGGCCAGTGAGGAGAAGGTAGCCTTCCAGCGGGCCGTCTTGGACGGGACCGGCCGGGCTGCGAACGGAGCTGTGGCGATGTCCGAGCGATCGAGCGCCCCGGGCGCCGCGGCGCCGTCGGCACCGTCGATGGGTTGTAGGTCCTTGGCCATGTGTGTTAGCAGCAGTGCCCTTGAAGAGCGCAACGTTTCGACGATACGCCTTGGCGGACTGCCCGTCAACGGATACGATGGCCGCGTTCTGGGAGATGCATCAAGTACAAATCAGGGGGAGGGCCCTATGCCACATCAGCGGTTTCGAATGGGAAACACCCGCGAGAGCTACCACTTCTCGGACTTGGACTTCGACACGTCCAAGGCGGTCCGGGCGGGGGACATGGTGTTCCTCCAGGGGCAGACCGGGATCACGCTGGACGGCGGGGACTTTGTGGGCGAGGGAGACCCGGCGGCACAGGCCGAGAACGCCATGCAGTGCGTGAGGACGTTGCTGGATGACGCCGGCGCGAGCATGGAGGACATCTGCAAGATTACGACCTACGTCACCGAGCACTCCTATCGAGCGCTAGTCTATCCCGTGATTGCGAGGCATCTCAAAGGGGTGCACGTGGCCTCCACCGGGCTCGTGATAAAGGAGTTGGCACGCCCCGAGATCGACTTCGAGATCGACGTATTCGCGGTCGTCTCGTAACCTGACCGCCCGGGGCCACCCTCCGAAGGAGACCAGGGCGTGCAAGCGGACGCAGGGGACGTCGGAGACGTCATGCCGCGGGAGCGGCGGCGGTCCTTGGAGAGACGGCCGCCCGGGAGCCGGCCCGTCTACAGCGTTAACGACCTCTCGTCAAGCGGTCTTGATCCCGCTGGTCAGGGCGCCGTCAACGACCAGGGTGGTCCCGGTCACGTACTTGGCGTCGTCGGAAGCCAGGAAGAGGGACGCCGAGGCAACGTCCCAGGACTCGCCCTGCTTCCCGGTGGGGCACATCGCGTCCCGCATCTTGGTCATCTCCCCTACCTCTCCGCCCCAGGCCTCGGTGAGGGCGGCTATGACGAAGGGGGTGTTCATCATGCCCGGAAGCACTGCGTTGGCCCGGATTCCCTTGGGTGCGTACTCGACGGCTATCTCTCGGGTGAGAGCGATCATGCCGGCCTTGGAGGCGCCGTAGGGACCGGACAGGGCGGGCAGGGTCCTGATGGCGTTGATGGAGGAGATGTTCACGATAGCGCCGTTTCCCTGCTTTTCCATCTGCGGGAGCGCGTATTTGCACATCAGGAAGACGCTCTTGAGGTTGACGTCCAGCGTCCTGTCCCAGTCCTCCTCGCTGATATCCTGTATGCCGCCCGGAATCTCGATGCCCACGTTGTTGTGGAGGATGTCCAGCCGCCCATACGCGGCTATACACTCTTCGACGATCCGTCTGCAGTCGTCAGCTTTGCTGACGTCGGCCTGAGACGTCATGCAGTCGCCACCCTCCTCATCGATCAGCTTCTTGGTCTCCTCGGCGGCTTCGAGGTTATGGTCGACCAGGAGGACGCGGGCCCCTTCTCTCGCGTAGAGAATGGCTGCCGCTTTCCCGTTACCGACGCCTACGCCCACCGAACCGGCGCCGGTTACGATGGCTACCTTACCTTTGACACGGTCTCCCATAGCTCACCCCTCTCGTTACTCTGGATATGTCTCAAACTTGCGTCGAGCACCGGCACATCATACGTCGCAGCCGCTGGCTGTCAACCGTCGGTTTGGAAGGCAGCCCTGGAGAAGATGTACGGGTCCGCGTAGGGGAGGACGCTATAAGCTGGGCGAGACCGGGAGATGGAGAGGCCGGGCGGTAAGCTAGGCGTGGTCTGATCTGAGGGAGGAGTCTGGAAGCGACGCGAGGAACAACTCGGCGGACGAGCGGGACTCAGGTCCGGGCTACACCCTTACCAGACTCCTGGCCCGTCACTCTGCCAGTAGGTGCCCATCAGCTGGCCGTGCCCCAATACGTGCCCCTTCATGGCCTCGATCAGGTCGCCTTTCTTTGCCCCGTCCGCGAGGCTGAGCTCGGAATCCAGCGCGTAGACCTTGAAGAAGTAGAAGTGTGTCGTTCCTCTGGGCGGGCACGGCCCACCCCAGCCCAACCGATTGAAGTCGTTGGTCCCGTGTGTGCCGCCGACGAGCTGCGCCTCGGTGCTGGACATCGACTCGGGCACCTCGGTAACGTCCGCCGGCATGCCGTAGAGCAGCCAGTGGGCCCAGGTGACTCCCCCCGGAGCGTCGGGCTCGACCGATACGAGGGCCAGACTCTTGGTTCCGTCCGGTACGCCGCTCCACGAGATCGGGGGCGACTGGTCGAGGCCGTAGCAGGAGTACTTGCCGGGGATGCGTTCCCCGTCTGTAAACACTGAGCTGGTTACGACGATGCTGGCCGCTACTCCCTCTTCCAATACCGACAGGTCGATGTCGTCCACCTTTGCCGTCCCGTCGTCACCACCCGAGCAGGCCACAGCCGCCAGAGAGGCCAGTGCCATCAGAAATACGCCCAGAAGGTATAGTCGGTAGCCCATGGGTATCGGTCTTTCGGTCAAGGGTTCGGGCTTGTTGCCTGGAGATAACTTAGTCCAGCCCAAGGGAGATGTCAATGGCGACGGTGGTATCTACTCCGGCTTGACCGAGCCTATGAGCCAGTTTCCCGTCCCCCTCCCCTGCTCAGCTCGGTGCCAGCTCGGGGTAGGGGAAGGCCTATTCGGCGGGCTCGCTGGGGAAGATCTCCGATGCTCGGAAGGCCGTGCTGGTGCCGCGAGGGAGCTTCTCGATTGTTATGGTCTTTATTCTATCGCCGTCCGTAATCGCTCGTACGTTCTCCATGCCCTCGATTACGACGCCGAACGGGGTGTGGCATGAGGTTCCCGGCTGCTTGCAGTCGCGCAACCTGAGCTCGTCATCGTAGAAGCCGAAGTCCGGTATCGGAGCGAGGGAGATCAACCACTGACTGCTGTTGGTCCCCCTGCCGTTTGGGAGCTCCCCGTCGTTCCACATGGAGACTATGCCAGGGCGGTCGTGGCTTATCTGCAGTGTGGCCTCATTGTCGAACTCGTATCCCGCTCCGACAAGAGGTCCCGGAGGGTCGCCGGTACGTACCAGCTTGCCGGGCTCTACGGTAAAAGTGTGGCCGTCGTAGAACCCCTCTCTGGCTAGGAACACGAAGCTGTTCACCGTCCGCGTGACGTTTCCCTTCTGATAGCGTATGAAGTCCGAGAACCAGAAGTCTATGACGATCTTCTTGTCATCTGCCGGCTGGCCGCCGAGGGACTCCATCTCGACGGTGGCTCGGTACTCGTCCGGATAGTCTATAAGCAGTCCGCCGGTGAGGCCTACGGGCGGGCCGTCCCACTGCTTGATACCGTCTACGATGGTCATCGAGGCGACGCTCTTGTTCGAGCTCTGCCCGGACCCCTGCAGCTGTGTGGGCACCAGCCTGTTTGAACTCTGACTTCTCTTCGTCCCCACCGCACGCGACGGTCAGAAAAGCGATGCTGGCACACGCCATCAACATAGACAGGGTCAACCAGGCCCGGCGTTCAGTTCGCATGATCCTAGAGCAACCTCTGGTAGTGATGACTCACCCAGACGGATTATGCGGACTAATCACGAGGCCGTCAACCGTTCGCCGGGCGGCACCGGATGGGGACATAGCCCCTGGGTCACCTCATACCGTTTTACGAAGTAGGGGTCGATGTGAATGCCCGGCCCAAATGATAAAAGGATCGAGAGCGCGGTGCCGGGAGACTTGCCGGATGTGTGCTCGCGGGACGTTCACGCTCCTTGCCGAAACCGCCCGCCTGCGACTTCCTTGCAGTAGAATGAGGTTGGCTGAGTGTGCCGGTCAAGGCGGCGCCTACACACGAGGAGTTTCACGTGCGAATACTGGAGTATATGGAGCGATACGGCTACGAGCAGCTCGTCATATGCCACGAGCCGTCGGTGGGACTCAAGGCCTTTATCGCCATCCACGACACGACGCTTGGCCCCGCCTGCGGCGGCGTCAGGGTCTGGCCGCATCCAACGGAGGACGATGCGATCATGGACGTGCTCCGTCTGGCCAGGGCGATGACCTACAAGTCCGCGGTGGCCGGCATCGCTCTCGGAGGGGGCAAGGGCCTCATCATGGCTGATCCCCGCAAGGACAAGAGCGAGGCCCTGCTGAGGGCGTTCGGACGCTACGTGGACACGCTGGGTGGCCGGTACGTGACCACCGAGGACGTGGGAATGACGCCGGCGGACCTTGAGCACATCGCCCAGGAGACGCGCCACGTGGCCGGCCTCCCCACGTCGCTGGGCGGCAGCGGCGACACGTCGCAGCAGACGGGACTGGGCGTCTACCTGGGCATGAAGGCGTGCGCCAAGGCGGCATGGGGCTCGGAGAGCCTTGAGGGGCGGGTCGTCGCCATGCAGGGGTTTGGCAACGTGGCCACCCACACCGCGTCGCACCTGTTGGAAGAGGGCGCGGAGATCGTCGCGGCCGACATAAACGAGGACGCGTTGGACCGCGCTCGCGGCGTTGGCGCCCGTGTGGTGGGGGTAGAGGAGATCTACGACACCGAGTGTGATATCTTCGCTCCCTGTGCCCTCGGGGGGTCACTCAACGGCGAGACCATCCCGAGGCTTCGGTGCACCGTCGTAGCGGGAGGCGCCAACAATCAGCTGGCCAGCGAGGAAGACGGGGTAGAGCTTCAGCGACGGGGCATCCTGTATGCCCCTGACTACGTGATTAACGCTGGGGGCATAATAAACGTCTCATGTGAGATGGATGGCGTGTACAGGCCGGAACGGGCGAGGGAGCTCACCGAGCGGATCTATGATACCTTGGAGCGCGTTATCGATATCTCCCGGAACGACGACGTGCCGACCAACGTGGCGGCGGACCGGCTGGCAGAGCGCCGCCTTCGAGCGGTCCGGGGGCTGAAGCGGCTAGACCGCTAGAACGGCTCTCCCGGCGAGTCCGCAGGAGCGGCATACCGCGCACCATGAGCTACCGGCTTGGCGTAGACGTCGGAGGGACTTTCACCGACCTGGCCCTCTACGACGTGGACAACGACCGGCTGGAGTTTGCCAAGACGCCTTCGACCCCAGCGGACCAGACCCTGGCCGTAGCCAACGGCGTCCGCCTGCTAGCCGAGCGGCTGGGCCTTCGCCTGGAAGACATCGCCTTTTTCATCCACGGGACGACCGTCGCCATCAACACCCTGCTGGAGCGCAAGGGCGCACGCACGGGACTTGTCACCACGGCCGGCTTCCGTGACGTGCTGCAGATCGGACGCCAGGACCGGCCCGTATTGTACGACTGGCGGGTAAGGCGGCCGGAGCCTCTCGTGCCTCGCCATCTACGCTTCGAGGCACAGGAACGCGTGCTCCACACCGGCGAGGTGCTGGTCCCCCTGGACGTCGAGGCCCTCGCGACCGTCGTAGACCGCCTCCGCGAGGCGGAGGTGGATGCGGTTGCGGTCTGCCTGCTCCACTCCTACGCCAACCCCTCGCACGAGCGCGCCATCGGGGACCTGCTCGCCGAGGCCTTGCCGGACGCCACTATCGCCCTCTCCTCGGACGTGCTCCCGGAGTTCAAGGAGTACGACCGGATGAGCACGACGACCATCAACGCATACGTCGGGCCGAGCACCGCTCGTTACCTGAGGGCGCTGCGGGCCCGCGTTGCCGCGGCGGGCGTTGAGGCCGACATCCACATCATGCAGTCCAACGGGGGAGTTACCGGCGCCGAGACTGCCGCCGAGCGCCCGGTGCGGACCATCCTGTCGGGACCCGCCGCTGGCGTCATCGGCGGCGTCGCTTTGGCCGGTCAGGCCGGCCAGCCCAACGTCATAACCATCGACATGGGCGGGACGAGTTTCGATATCTCGCTGTCCTACCAGGGGGAGGTCCGTCACACCCAGGAGAGCGAGATCGAGGGTTTCCCTGTCAAGGTCCCCATGGTCGACATCCACACTCTCGGTGCCGGAGGGGGCAGCATCGCATGGATCGACCCGGGCGGAGCGCTCCGCGTCGGGCCTGGCAGCGCCGGGGCCGACCCGGGCCCGGCCTGCTATGGAAAGGGTGGGGGAGAGCCGACGGTCACGGATGCCAACCTGGTCCTGGGTAGGCTGAACCCGACCGGCTTCCTCGGAGGCGAGATGATGCTGGACGTGGAGCTCGCGCGACAGGCCGTCCAGGAGCGGATCGCTGGGCCCCTGGGCCTGGGCCTGGAGGAGGCGGCCGAGGGGATAGTCAGGGTCGTAAACGCGACCATGCTCAAGGGCATCAGGGTCGTGTCAGTGGCCAAGGGGTACGACCCCAGGGAGTTCTGCATCGTCGCCTTCGGCGGGGCCGGTCCCGTGCACGCCTCCGAGCTGGCCAGGGAGTTGGAGATCCCCCATGTGCTCGTGCCCATCGCCCCCGGAGTGACCTCGGCTCTGGGCCTTCTTATGGCGGACATGCGCCACGACTACGTACGTACCGTATTGCGACTGGCCGAGGAGTCGACGCCGGATGAGCTGGGTGGCCGCTTTGTGGAGATGGAGTCCGAGGCCCTGGCCCAGATGGACCGGGAGGGGATCGAGAGGGACGGCGTCAAGCTGCTCCGCCTCGCGGACGCCCGCTATCTTGGCCAGGGATTCGAGCTGGAGGTCCCGGTTGACGGCGGCAAGCTGGGCCCTGCGCATGTCACCGATCTCGTCGAGCGGTTTCACCAGGCCCACCGAGGTCGATACGGGTACGAGAGCCACGACAACCCGGTGGAGATCGTGAATCTGCGAGTAGTGGCCCTGGCGGACCTGCCGCGTCCAGAGCTGGCGGCCGCATCTCTCG
>JADFHV010000302.1 GCA_022566975.1 Chloroflexota bacterium | reverse complement strand
ACCTCGATGGACTGAAGGCCCGCGTGCTGATCATGCACGACCGCGCCGATAAGCTGGTGCCGTCCGAGGAGTCGCGCCGGTTCGCCGAGGCGCTCGGCGACGACAACGACCCGTACCACACGGAGTTCTCGTTCTTCCAGAAAGAGATTCAGGTACACGTTGACGAGTCCGAGGGTGTAGGCCTCCTGGGCTTTGTCACGGAGGCGTTCAAATTCTACCTCCACATGTACCACGTGCTAAGGGAGCTGTCCTGAACAGCCAAAGGACCGGCTAGAACTATCCCCCGCATCGGGTGATATCATAGATACGACATGCCTTCAAGAGAGCGTAGGCCCCAACACGTCGGCCGGAGCTACTGGATGGTGGCCGAGTCCGACGAGAACTTCGAGATAAGCAAGGAGCTTGGCTTCACCATCCACGGACTCGGGAACAAGTACCGCAGGCGTGCCCAGAGGATGCAGCCCAACGACCGCCTTCTGTTCTACGTTACCCAGCTCCGCAAGTGGACGGTAACGGCCACCATCACCTCACACAGCTTCGTGGAACACAAGCCTATCTGGAAGTCCAGCCGCCAAGGCGATGACTACCCCTACCGCGTCAGGCTGTCTCCGGACATCGTCCTGGACGAGGAAGACTACATCGACGCCGGGCTATTGGCGCCGGGGCTCGAGTACCTCAAGCGATGGCTCCCAGAGGACTGGCCGCTCGCGTTCTACGACAAGCTACACCTGCTGCCCCAGCGAGACTTCGCCCTCGTCGAAGGAGAGATGAAACGCATCGTCTCCAGGCAGCGGCGGAACGAAGATGCCACGGCCGAGCCAGTGGACCAGCCCCAAAGCCAGCCGCAGGAGCCCGGCGACCATCGCGAGGCGGACGCCGGACCCACAGGTGAGGACCGAGAGGGTGGTACGGCCGAGCCCATGGACCAACCCCTTGGCCAGCCCCAAGAGCCTCCCGACCATCGCGAAGCGGACCCCGGACCGACCGGTGAGGACCGAGAGGGTGGTACGGCGGAGCCCGTGGACCAGCCCCTAGGCCAGCCGCAAGAGCCCCCCGACCATCGCGAAGCGGACGCCGAATCGACAGATGAGGGCCGCGAGGCAGCGTTCTGACGCTAGCCTGCCGGCGAGGGCTCCGGGGCCGGTTCCAGGTAGAAGTCCTCGTCGTATAGCTCAAAAACCCGGCTCACCGACTCCTCCGGCAGGTCCCCGGTATCGGACGTAGCGGCGAGCTCTTCAAGCTGAGTCAGGTCCGTTATGTTGGGCAGAACGGAAGCCACCTGCGGCCCCGACAGGGCGAACTTGATGGCCAACTGTCCGATGGTGGACTCCATGTTCTCCATCAGGAAGTCGAGCTCGGCCAGCTTCTTGAGCCCCCGCTCGAGCCACTCCCGCCGGCGGTGGCTCCGGTGGTCGCTCGGGTCGAACACCGTGTCCTTGGTGTAGGTGCCGTCCAGCAGGCCCGAGGCGTGGGGAACGCGCGTGATCAGCCCTGTGGACTCCTCGCTTGCTATCGGGAAAAACCGCCTGGCCGGCTCCTGCTCCATGATGCTGTAAATGATCTGCATCGTGGGTGTCTTGCGCTCCCGCATCGACGCCTCGCCCTCCTCAAACCACCCTATGTCCGGTCCCAGGGCGACGCCGCTATAGCGGATCTTACCCTCCTTCACCAACTCGTCCAGCGTGTCGAACACCTCGTCTTTCTCTATGGTGTCGATGCGTGGATTATGGAGCTGATAGAGGTCGATGTAGTCGGTGTCCAGGCGTTTCAGGCTCTGCTCACAAGCGTAGCGTATGAACTCCGGGGTGAAGTTCTGGGGGCGCTCCTGGTGGCCCTCCCGTTGGACGTTAGCGTAGAAATCGTAACCGAACTTGGTGCCGATAACGATGTCGTGACGATGCCGTCCCAGGGCCTTGGCCAGTATCCGCTCACCGTAGCCCTCGGCATAGGTGTCGGCCGTGTCGAAGAAGTTCACTCCCAGGTCAAGAGCCTTTTGGAGCAGCTTGACGCCGTCGGGCTCGTCGATCTTGCCCCACCAGTTGGTGCTGACCGTCCATAGTCCGAAGCCGACCTCGGAGACGTCAAACTCTGTAGTACCCAGCGTTCTATACTTCACGTCTTGCGACCGCTGACTCGCCGGGAGAACTCGACAGGATGCAAAGCCGCCGTGACTTTGACAGATCGGGCACGCGCACAGGATTGGCGGCCTTGCCTGCCGCTGGGGGCATCTCTGCTCCCGAAGCTCGCCTGCCCCGCCTGCTGGCCCGCTTACGCGGGCTTGATGAGTGCGCTCGGGCTCGGATTTCTC
>JADFHV010000034.1 GCA_022566975.1 Chloroflexota bacterium | reverse complement strand
CGGTTACGTTTCCGCCCACGACGCGACGCTCAGGGGCTTTGCCGGCGCCGCCGCGCCCCCAATCACCTGAACGGCGCCATCGAGGGGATCATCGTTCGGATCGACGATTTCGCGTACCGTGTCCATTAGTTTACGGAAAAAATCGTCGCAGTCGGCCACGTGATCGGAAAGGGCGCTGAGATCGTAGAACGCCATCAACAGCTTCTGTGACTCCTTGTTGTCGGCCGGAGTTCGACTCGGTTGCGTTCGAAGTGTCTGCTGCAACTTCACAAACTCTTCCGGCAACTCGTGCCCGATGTCGGCTCGCAGCAGATCGTTTGCGCGGTCGAGCGATCGCTTCGCGTCGTCGGCGCCTTCGGGTTCGCTCCTACTCTGCTACTGGGGGTCATCGGCGGGCTGTTGGCGGACCGCATGGACCGCAAACGGCTGCTGATGATCACGCAGTCGATGAATCTGGCCGTCACCGTCGCCATGACGGTCGTACTATTCACCGGTCGGGTGGAGTTCTGGCACGCCTATATCGTCATATTCGCCAACGGCGTGGGGTCGGCGCTGGACATGCCCTCCCGCCGCTCCATCGTCCTTGACCTGATGGGACGCTCAGGCGTGACCAACGCCATCGCCGTGGACTCCATAGGCATGCACACTAGCCGGATGGTCGGTCCCGCGTTGGCCGGCGTCCTGATAACGGCGATCGACGTCTCCGGCGCTTACATAGTCGTCAGCGCCTTCTACCTGACGACGGTGATTCTGACGAGGGCGCTTAAGCTGCCGGCGCGCAGGCCGCAGCAGACAGAAGGGGTCCGGTCGCAGGGCGTCGCCAGAAACCTGGCCGAGGGGTTCCGCTACGTGGCGGGACAAAACACCATCCTGGCCGCGGTGATTGTCACGGTCCTGATGAACCTCCTGCTCTTCCCCTACGCGCAGATGGTCCCGGTCATCGCGAAGAACGTGCTGGACGTCGGACCCGGTCTCATGGGGCTTCTGCTGGCGTCCGAGGGGTTTGGAGCGTTCATCGGAGCGGTCGGCATCGCGTCCGCCGCAAACATCACCCGTCACGGCCGCTTCTTCCTCGGAGGGTCGTTGCTGGCGCTGCTGGCGATACTGGCGTTCTCAGCGTCCGGCCACTACGGCCTGACTCTCGTGATCCTGATAGTCGCGGGGCTGGGTACCTCGGGGTTCGGGACGATGCAGGCTACCATCGTCATCCTGGTGGCGCGGGAGGAGATGCGGGGAAGGGCTCTCGGCGTGATGACCCTGGCCATCGGCGCAAGCCCTCTGGGCGCACTCCTGGTCGGCGGGCTGGCCAGCGCCATCGGCCCGACGGAGGCCGTCGCCCTCATGGCAGGCGTAGGCATCGTATCGGTTGCCATCGTGGGCGTGCTGATGCCGTCTCTGAGGCGGCGCATCACGCCGGACGAGAGGCCCCAGGCGGGACCCGAAGCACCGAAAGGTGGGCCTGCGCCCGAGGTCAGCCGTCCAAGATGACCCATGTCATTCCGAGGAGCCCTAAGTTCGCCACGAAGCAGACACACGTCCGGGGCGACGAGGAATCTGGGGAGGGGGGCGATTACACGCCTCGCGACGGTAACTCTTGCGTGCCACCGCCTGATAGATGACAAAGACCCTCTGGCATAGTAGGAACCGTCGTCATTCCGAGGAGTCCAGGATGATGTCGCCCGCCTGGGTCAGCATGATGTAGGGCTCGCCCCACTGGTCGGCGTTGCCGGGGTCCCAGGGCTCGTCCGAGTCACGGGCCTTGAACCGGATACCCCAGTCGCCACCGTATACCAGGTGTACCACCGCCTGGCCGGAGTCCGAGACCGGCGCGTACATGGCCGGACAAGGCGTGCCGCCGCCATCGCTGCTCCAGCCCGCGACGCTGTAGACCCCCGGAGTCCTCCCCGGCTCCTCCAGGTTCACCTCGAATACGGGCACGGGGTCGCTGTGCGCCTCATACACCTGCAGCGGCATGTACTCGCAGTTATCGTTCTCCTCGACTTCAAGAAAGATCGACTCGGGCATCGCCCGTCTCCTTCTCGACCATTGCGGTAGGGCGCCCCGACAGGTCGGCAGCGCGCCCTCGGCCGTGCGGGGGTCTGGCCCAATCACCTCACCGCGGCCTGGGCGGACACGTAGGTCCGCCCCACTGCCTCGCCGGCGGCCTACGTTGCACCACTTGACCAGGCCAGAACAACCGTGCTATTATTGGCTACGAGGGACCGACCCGTGCGTCGGTCTTTCTGTTTTCGGCCCGGCCCGTCTCTCAGGCAGCGGGGGAACCAGGGCCGACGGGAAATGGTACAAAACGGCACAAAACAGTACAGAAAAAACAACCCCCCCGATCCAAGCCTCCGGGTGGTAACACCGGTGCTCCCGCTGCACCACTGCTGTCCCATCCCGTACCGCTAGATCCCCATGATATTGTAGCCGGTGTCGACGTGGATGATCTCGCCGGTGATCCCGCTGGAGAGGTCGCTGGCCAGGAACAGGGCCGTCTTGGCCACCTCGTCGTGGGTGATGTTGCGCCCCATTGGCGACCGCTCGGCATGCACCCGCTTCATGTCGCGGTATCGGCTGATTACCCTCGACGACAGCGTGTCCAACGGCCCCGCCGAGATGGCGTTGACGCGGATGTTGTCGGTCCCCAGGTCTGAGGCGAGCTGCCTGACCTCGTGCTCCAGGGCGGCCTTGGCCGTGCCCATGATGTTGTACCCCGGAAAGACGCGCTCCGACGCTTGAAATGTCATGGTCAGGATGCTGCCGCCGTCGGTCATCAGCGGAGAGCCGTACCGGGCTATCGACACCAGGGAGTAGGCGCTGATATCGAGGGCCACCCGGAACCCCTCCCGCTCCGTGTCCACGAACCGTCCGCCCAGGTCGTCCCGGTTGGCGAAGGCGATGCTGTGGACGATGATGTCCAGTTGGCCGAACTCGCTCCCTACCTGCTCAAAGGCGGCCGCCACGTTGTCGTCGGAGCCGACGTCGCACTCTATGAGCGGCGTCTCCTCCCAGTCGGCGACGAGCTTCGCCACGTTGGCCTTGACGCGCTCGCTCTGGTAGGCCATCGCCAGCCTGGCTCCCGCCCGGTGGAGGACCTGCGCGATGGCCCAGGCGATGCTGCGGTTGTTGGCGACGCCGAAGATGACGCCGTTCTTTCCGCTAAGGTCGATCGGGTACATCAGCCACCTCTTTCGGTCGCTCTCCTCTTCGGGCCTTTATACCACCGATGGCCCTCGACCATCAAACCGCCCGGTTACCGAAACAGATACGGCGACGAGACCCGTTCATGGTTCGACAGGGCCTGTCCCGAGCTCGCCGAAGGGCTCGTCACGAACGGGGGTTTCCCAGACACACGCCGATGTCCTAGAGCGCCTGCCAGTAGCGGCGGCCCTTCAGACGCACGAGGCGGCCGAAGCCCGGTGCGGGGAAGTGTCCGGAGGCTGCCACCGCACGGTCTCGCTCCATACGGTCCATCAATTGGCGGCGGGTAACGCGGGAGAGGTCGGGATCGGTGTCGGCTCGAGGGCTCCAGTCGGTCTCCTGGGCCTGGGCTGGATGGTGGGCGGCATCCCCCAGGATAAGCCCTCGCTCCCCCTGGGACGAGACCAGGACGCAGGTGTGCCCCGGGGTGTGGCCGGGCGCGGGCAGCGCCGTGAGCTCGCCGGTGACGGCCTGCTCTCCCTCCATCAGGTCCAGAACACCCAGGCTCTCCAGCGGCGTGACCTGTTCGCGTATGTACGCGAAGGCGGCCATCCCGTCCCTCCGGGTGAAGATATCCCAGTCGGCCTTCGGGACCAGGTAGCGGGCGTTGGGGAAGGTCGGCCGAACACCGCCATCGTCACGGACCAGGTTCCATCCCACGTGGTCCCGGTGCAGGTGGGTTATCACGACCAGGTCGACCTCTTCCGCTCGGACGCCCTTGTCTCGCATGTCGTCCATCAGCAGGCCAGAGACCGCTCCCGCCATTCCCGACTCGGAGCCGCCCAGCCCGGTATCCACCAGCACGGTCCTGCCCTCCGACCTGAGAAGGAACGAGCCGACGTTCAGCGCTATGTTCCCCTCGGGCGTTAGCTGGTCGTGGTAGGGCTCCCACTGCTCCGAGGGGACCGAGGGGAAGAACTCCGACGGTGCGAACTCCATGCGCCCGTCCGAAAGGGACGTGACCGTCACGTTACCGATGGTGATGGTGTGCGCAGCCATGAGACGCAGCAGTCAGGGGCCGGCCACGACGGAGTGGTATGCGGGCACGACCTCCCGTCCCAGCACATCGAGCTGCTGGGCCATCAGCTCCGGTGGGCAGGCCGGGCGGGCCACGAACTTGGTGGCGCCTGCCTCCACGTACCGGTCGATGAGCCGTGCCACATGGTCCGACGTACCGAAGGCAGCGAGCTCGGCGACATCTACGTCGGAGCGCCGTCGCAATATGTACGGCGCGGCCAGCCGCTCCGCCTCCTCCTTCGTGTCGGCGATGCAGTAGCTGAACAGCGCCCCGAAGTGGTCATCGTCGATCTCCCTGCCGTACTCCTCGGCGCGGTCGTTGATATAGGCGATCCCTTCGCCGACCTCGTCCGGCGTCGCCTGTGACACCAGCCAGCCGTCGCCCAGCCTTGCGACCCTGCGCAGGGCCGGCTCGCTCCGGCCCCCTATCCAGAGGGGTGGTAGCCGCTCCTGGGCCGGCTTGGGCTGGACGGAGACGTTGTTGAGGGTAAAGTACCTTCCGTGGAACGTCACGTCGTCCTGCGACCAGAGGAGGCGCATGACCTGGATGGCCTCATCGGTGCGTCCGGCCCGTTGGGACCGCGACGAGCCGCAGGCCTCGAACTCGCTCTCGTCATCCGTCCCCAGGCCGACGGCGGGAAGCGCGCGCCCATTCGAGAGAAAGTCCAGCGTGGCGATCTCCTTGGCCAGGACCGTCGGGTTTCTGAGGGGCAGGGCCAGCACGCTGGTACCGAACTTCAGCTTGGTGGTGCGCGCCGCGATGAAGGATAGGGCGACGATCGGCTCCATGCTGAGGACCGAGGAGACGATCCGGTCGCTCAGCCAGATGGAATCGATATCCATTGACTCGGCCCTCTCGACGTAGTCCCAGAGATAGTCCGGATCAGGACCCTGGAAGGGCCAGCCGCCGAACCCGACGCCGATCCTGATTGCCATGGCCTTCTTCCTACGCCCCGTCGCCTGCGAGGCGCGAGGCCAACTCGTTGAAGTCGCTCACGACGACGTCCGGCTGGTAGACGGTCTCGTCGAATGGAATCCCGTACCTGTTGACGTAGGCCGCTCGGTACCCGCACGCGCGGGCGCCGATGAGGTCGAAGGAGTGTGCGGCTACCATCATCAGCCGGCTAGGCTCCGAGTCCAGAACCCGTACGGCGGTCCGGTAGACCGACGGGTGCGGCTTGAACGCGCCGGCCGTGTCCGCGGATATGACGGCGTCGAACGGGACCTTGATGCGCTCCGTGACCAGGTGCTCCAGGAGCCACTGGTCGCCGTTGGACAGCGCCACCAGGCGGTAAGACCCGGCCAGGTGTTTCAGGCCCTGCACGGCGTCCTCGAAGGGGTCCAGTATCTTCCAGACCTCCATGAGCTCCGAGACTTCGGTTTCGGAACACTCCAGCCCCTCTCCGCGCAGGCAGTAGATGAGAGCCCGCCGGCAGGTCTCCAGGTAGCCGCTGTGGCCCACCGCCATGAGGGAGTCCTGGTACTGCTCGATCCGCTGTCGGTCGCGCCACTTCTCCCACAGAGTCGTGGCGTCCACGCGCGTGTCCAGCTTAACGACGAAGCGCTCGACTGCGGGAAGGATGCTCCCGGCGAGCTGGAGGACCGTACCGAAGAGATCGAAGACCAGGGTGTCTACCTGGCGGAGCTTATCGACGTTCGCCGTAGCCACGCCTACACGACTCCGCCGACCTGGGCCCGCGTCGTGCCGTCCAGAAGGCTGGATGCCAGACCGGCGAGGTCGTCGGTGGTAACGTCGGGCCGGTAGGGTGTCTCGTCGAAGGGGAGCGCGCCCCGGTTGACCCAAGCGGCCCTGTAGCCACACGACCGGGCTCCCATGACGTCGATGGAGTGTGCCGTAGCCATCATCATCCTGTGGGGCTCGGAGTCGAGGACCCGAGCGGCGGTCCTGTAGACGGCCGGATGGGGCTTGAAGGCCCCGGCCTGCTGCACTGAAACGACGGCCTCGAAGCGGACGCCTATACGCTCGGACACCAGATGCGCGAGGAGGTCGACGTCGCCGTTGGACAGGATGGCGATCCTGTATCGCTCGCCGAGCCGGCCCAGCGCCTCCACGGAGTCCTCGAAGGGGCTCAGCTCCCACCAGAGCTTCAGGACCTCCGTCAGCTCGGCGTCGGTGAACTCCACACCCTCTCCACGCAGGGTGTGGACGAGTGCACGGCGAGAGGCCTGCAGGTAGCCCGTGTGGCCGGTCATCATCAACGACTCCTGGAGCTGCTCGATGCGCTGCCTGGCCAGCCATCTGGCGCAGAAAGCCGCGACGTCAGTCTCGAGACCCTTGGACTGAATAAAGCGGGTAGCGGCTGAGATGAGGCTGGACGATGCGTCCAGGATGGTGCTGAATACGTCAAAGGTCAGCGTATCGACCTCGTCGACAGGGCCGCGTGTCATGCGAGCTTCTCCCACCGCTCGGCGTCAGTCGCCACTCTGAGCGACGGCCACCCTGGTCAACCCGAGCTGAGTGGCCTTCTCCAGGACGCGTCTCCGCTGCTCAGGTGTCAGGGGCAGTACCGGCCGTGTGGGATCGCCGCAGTCTACGCCCAGTCGCTCAGTGAGCACCGCCTTGGCGGTCGCATGGAGGCCGAACTCGCGGACGAGGGCCTGGATCTCGGTGGCCCGCTCCTGGGCGGCCTCGGCCCTGGCCAGGTCACCGTCGTTGTAGGCGTCCCAGATCTCGACCCAGGGCTCGGGGGCCATGTTGGGCGGGCCGTCAACGCAGCCCGACGCACCTATGGTCAGCGCGGGCAGCATCAGGGCGCCGCTGCCGATAAGGCAGTCCAGGCCCATCCCGGCGAAGGTGCGCACGTCGCTGAAGGTGAGGGCTGAGTGCTTCAGACCTGCCAGCTGGGGCACACCGTCCTGGATCTTGACCATCAGCTCAGGGGTGACCTCGACTCCGGTGGCCTGGGGCAGGTTGTAGACGAAGAAGGGCAGGTCCGCGGCGGCCGCGACCACCCTGTAGTGCTCGACGACGGCATCGTCGCTCGGCTTGTAGAAGAAGGGAGGCACGGCGCATATGGCGTCCACCCCCGCTCGGGCGGCGTTCTCGGCCATTCGCGCGGCGCGTGCGGTGGTCGGTGCCCCGACGTGCATGATATTCCTGGCCCGCCCGCGCGCCTGGTCGGCCGCGACCTCGGCGATTCGCATGTTGTCCTCATCGTCCAGAAGTACGCTCTCGCCGGTGCCTCCGGCGACCCAGAAGCCATGAACGCCCGCCTGGATGTTGAACTCCATGACCGCTCTGAAGGCGGCCTCGTTGAACCTCTCGTCCCGGGTCAGCGGGGTGATTATCGCTGGGTAGATGCCTCTGAAACCGGCCATGGTTGTCCTCCCTTATATGGTCGTCAGCCTTGGGAACGAGCGTATTCTATCACCCGGCTCACGTGCGACCAACAGAAGGTCCTTCACCCCTGGTACCCGTCTCCCGGCATCAAATGCACTTTTACGTTGACAGACCGGGCGGCTTCTGTTAGAATATGCGTTCGGCGGTCGATAGGCCCGGCCATGACCGGGCGCGAATCAATTAAAGAATTGGGGGTCGAGAAGGCGGTGGAGTTTCGGGAGTGTCCTAGGTGCGGTGGGGATCTGCATGCCAAGCAGGACATGTACGGCGATTACAAAGAGTGCCTTCAGTGCGGCTATATGCTGGACATTACACAGACGACCAACAAGTTCCCCAACTGGCTGAAGAGCGAAGGCAAGCCAGGGAGGAAGAAGACGGCAGCTTAGCCGCGACCGACGAAGCCGTGTAGCTCAAGCGGGGGCGACTGAAGTCGCCCCCGCTCTGCGTTCTAACGACTACCGACGGCTACGGCTGCATACGGCCCAGTCAGGTGCTAGAATGCCATACGCCAAAGCCGAGCCGGAGACCAAGACACCTCTGTACGGAGCATGGACATGACTACACCGGTTGTCCGTGAAGAAGCGGGCGATCTGCGCTGCCCTACCTGCGGGGAGGAGATGCGCAGGGAGTTTGACGGGGTCCGCAATCCACCCATGCCAACGGTCTTCTGGTTCTGCGTCAATGCCGAGTGCGAGGACGGCAAAAGAAACAGGCTTTACAGCGGAGGCTAGACAGGCTCACCACGAACGGGGAGAAACGGAGTGTGACCGATGAAGATGTACTTGGGCGGCGAATGGGTCGACCGCGACCAGAAGAGCCCTGTCACGAATCCCTATGACAACTCGGTCATAGACACGGTACCAAAGGCCGGTGTCGAGGACGTAGACGCCGCGATTGCCAGCGCGGTACGAGGCGCCGAAGTGATGGCCAGAGTCCCGGCGTACGAGCGATTCCTGATGCTCCGCAAGGCGGCCGACATCCTGGAGGAGCGCACAGAGGAGTTCGCTCGTACCATCACTCTGGAGGAGGGCAAGATCATCGCCGAGGGCAGGACCGAGGTGGGCCGGGCCATACAGACCATAAGCCTCTCCGGGGAGGAGGCCAAGCGGTTGTACGGCGAGACGGTCCCATTGGACGCGGCCCCCGGTTGGACGGGACAGATGGGCTTCACCATTCGCGTCCCATGCGGTGTGGTGGCGGCCATAAGCCCCTTCAACTTCCCCCTCAACCTGGTATGCCATAAGGTCGGTCCGGCACTGGCCGCGGGCAACGCGGTCATCATCAAGCCTGCCTCGGACACGCCGCTATCGGCCCTGAAGCTAACGGAGGTCTTGCTGGAGGCCGGCGTTCCCGCGGAGGCGGTCCAGTGCATCACCGGCTCCGGAGGCCTGATAGGCGACCCGCTCGTGGCAGACCCGCGGGTCCGTAAGATCACCTTCACCGGCAGCCGGGACGTGGGCGAGCACATCTGCAAGGTGGCCGGACTGAAGAAGATCACCATGGAGCTCGGCTCCAACTCGCCCTTCATCATCATGCCGGACGCCGACATAGACAAGGTCGTGAACGCGACCATCGCGAGCGGTTACGCCAACGCGGGCCAGACCTGCATCTCGGCGCAGCGGATCATCACCAGCCGGGATGTGTATGCCGACTACCTGGACGCGCTGACCAAGGGTGTGGAGGCCATCAGCACCGGCGACCCATTGGACGAGACCGTGCGCATGGGTCCGATGATCAGAGAGCAGGACGCCGACCGTGTAGACGAGTGGATAAGGGAGGCGGTGAGCGGCGGCGCCAGGACCGTTACGGGCGGCGAGCGCACGGGCACGATGTACGCCCCGACGGTGGTCGCCGACGTCAAGCCGGAGATGCGGGTCTCGTGTGAGGAGCTCTTCGGCCCCGCGGTGGCGGTTACGCCTTTCTCGGACATAGACGAGGCCATCGCCATGGCCAACGATAGCAACTACGGCCTCAGCGCGGGGATATTCACCCAGAACGTGGACTGGGCGATGAGGTTCGCGCGAGAGGTGGACTCCGGTAACCTGCACATCAATTCCGGGCCGGGATGGCGCGCCGACCTGATGCCGTACGGCGGGCTGAAGGAGAGCGGCATGGGGAAGGAGGGCCCCAGGTACGCGGTGCAGGAGATGACGGAGCTCAAGATGGTGGTCTTCCACCAGTAGTCAGGACCCCACCGCCGCGAAGGTCCTAGCCGGCGCCTCCGTAGATCAGGGTCTTCGGCTTGAAGGCACGCCACGCGAACCAGAAGTCGTCGCCGTGGACCATGGGTGTTAGCTGCGTCCCGGCCAACTGCCCCTCGACGGACTCGCCAAGGATGTTCCACACGCTTCCTGTCTCGTTGTCGACCAGGGTGTCACCGTCGGCGCGGAACGTCAGCCTCCGACCGTCTACAAATGGGCTGAAGACCCCAGTGGCACCTACGTCCTTCCAGCTTCCGTCGGAACTCTGGTCAAGCGCCGACCTCGTCCCTGACTTGAACAAGACCACGACTTCTTGTCCCCCAACGGTGTAGTTGATGGCCTTCTCCTCCGACAGGATTCTAAGTGGAAAAGCTACAGCCACGTCCCCTACGCTGATGGTTACGACCCGCTCCTTGGGTAGCAAACGATCGTCCAGGGTGCCCACATCGAACCACGGCAGCGTGTCGGCCCGCTCGTACCCGACGTAGGGGTTCCAGCTATAGTTGCGGGCGACGCCCGTGTCCCGGGAAAGCACCATCCCCTCCGGGTGGGACGTCCGGAAGTCGGCGAACGAGACGATGGACACAGGCAGGAATCTCAGCCTCTTCCCTGCCAACTCACCGACTATGGCCTCGCCGGTGAACTGCTGCCACCACGTCTCGGTCTGCCGGTCCCACATGACAAGGTCGCTCAGCCGCAGGTGGCCGGAGGTCCCGAAGTCGTACACGGTCCCTCCGAGCCTCCTGTCGAACACGATGGCGGAATTGCACAGCGGGCAGAACGTAACAGTAACGGGCACCCCACCCACCTCGTCGTTCACAATCTCGTGCAAGTTGAGTATCTTCAGGGGATAGGCCCTGGCATCGTCGTTGACCACCAGGGCGACTACCGGCTCCTCGTCGCCGAGAAAGCCCTCACTTCCCTGTGGCGTCAGGAACTTGGGATTGTCTATTGGCGGGATCCCGTCGCGAGGAGGGCCCCCGGACCTGATCTCCGAAAAGGGCACGGTATGTCTACTGAAGTCGGTCTCCCAGCCGAGCGTCGAAAACGAGGCGAGCTCCAGCTCATCGAGGAAGCCCAGGTCGGGCTCCACGATCTCTCCTTCGTCGTAGGAGTCGATCAGCGCCAGAGGCTCGGGCGTTGCCGGAGTCTGTGCTGCGGCCGTTGGTGGACTGGCCGCGGGGGCCTCCGGCGCCGGCGCTGCAGCCACGGTAGCGGCGTGAGGCGATGGGATGTCCCGGGTAATGGGCTCCGATTGCGGAGCGGTCACGGACTCACTTCGGAGGCCAGAGACGGCGATAGCCACGAGGACCGCCGAGGTCGCAGCCACGGCCACGACGATCCCTGCGACCTGGAGCGTCCTGCTGCCCATTTGGCCTCCACCCCTTCACGTCTGTCGGGCTTACGTATTTTGATGCGCATCGAGAGGCGAGGGTTTCCTCGGCCTGAAGACGGCTGTGGCTACCCACCGGTCAGGCGCGGGCGTGGCAAAAGAGGTCACACCGTCACAGCTTCCTCGTCGCCCTTCGAATGAAGGGCCGCTCTGACTGACACGGCGGGCGCTTGTTGACGGCCACCCTGGCCTCCCTTACAATACGAGGGCCAGGGAAGACCGACAGATAAGGAAGGGCGATGCCTAAGACCGCACCAAAGCCTCTGACCATCAACATCTCCAAGGAAGCGGCAGACCACGTCCAGGACTT
>JADFHV010000033.1 GCA_022566975.1 Chloroflexota bacterium | reverse complement strand
GAACTTCATGACCGACATCATCGACTACACTGAGCGGCTGACCAGGGCGGAGATCGCCGGACTGCCGGACGGGTCGTGGGAGTTCACCGACTACATCGACGACGACGGGATCAATCCGGAGCCCATCGCCATCAAGGTCAGGGTGACCGTGGAGGGCGACAAGATGCTGGTGGACTTCACCGGGACGTCGCCCCAGGCGAAGGGCTCCATAAACCCCAACCTGCCGTTCACCAAGTCGGCCGTTTACGCGGTATTCAAGAACCTCACCAACCCCAACATAACGGCCAACGCGGGCTTCTTCCGGCCCTTCGAGGTCGTCGCGCCTCCGGGCTGCTACGTCAACGCACAGCACCCGGCGCCGGTAGCGGCGAGAGGGCTCGGCGGTTTCAGAGTGGCCCATACGGTCTTCGGCGCCATGGCCAAGGCGCTGCCCGACCGCGTCCCCGCCGCCTGGGGAGGTGGAGAGGTCGCCATCAGCTTCGGCGGCTACTATCCCGACGGCAAGGCCTTCGTCTTCGTCGAGTTCAACAACGACGGGCCTAGGGGCGGCGGCCCCTTTGCCGACGGTACCGACGGCGCGGCCGCACCCGTTACCAACATGGCCAACACCCCCATCGAGAGCATAGAGGCCAACCATCCCCTTCGAGTCAAGAGATACGGCTTCGTGCCGGACAGCGAGGGTGCGGGGAAGTACCGCGGGGGCATGGGCATCGTCCGAGAGTTCGAGCTCACCGCCGAGGAGGCGACGCTGCAGGTCCGCTCGGACCGCGGCAAGTTCCTGCCCTGGGGCGCCCAGGGAGGAAGTCCGGGCTCCCGTAACTTCAACGTCCTCAATCCGGATGGGCAACACGAAAAACTCCCCGCCAAGTTCCTCAGGACGCTCAAGAAGGGCGACGTGTTTCGCCAGACCGGGTCAGGGGCCGGAGGCTACGGCGACCCTCTGGAAAGAGACCCCGAGGCCGTGATGGCCGACGTGATACAGGAGAAGCTCACCATACCCCACGTCAGGGAGGCCTACGGCGTCGTTGTCCTCGATAACCCGCTGCGGATAGACGAGGAGGCGACAGAGCGCCTCCGGGCCGAGATGAAAACCCGACGCGGGCCGCTAGACCTCGAGCCCAAGGCTGTCCGCGCCGACGCACGGTCACCGTAGCCCCATGATTCTGAACTCTTCGGCTTTGCTCCGGATAAACTCCGTGAAGAATCTGGCCGCCGAGGAGCGCCCCACGCCAGATTCCTCGTCGATGACTCCTCGGAATGACGATACCGATCGCTGGTCAACTCCTGCACACGAGTGAGGGTCCCGACGTGTCGGGGCCCCTACGGAGACGGTAGACCGTCGTCATTCCGAGGAGCCACAAGTGGGCCCATCTAGGGATCAGGGTCGTGGCGACGAGGAGTCTGGGGAGGTGGGCGGCCATAGCAGACATCAAGGACAAGACCCCGCCCCCGGCTCCCTCGTCGATCACTACTCGGAATGACACACGAGATCCCACTCGGCGGTAAAGCGGCTGGGCGCGGCCTCACCGGCCCCAGGGGATGGACCGGCGCACCAGGCCAAACAGGACGCTCCACCATATCGTGGCGCCGATCGCCAGCCCGCCCATGATCATCAGCACAAGGCTCTTTAAGGCGACGCCGAATGCGAACCCGTTGACGACCGAGTCGACGATCTCGAACCCCTTGTCGGTGACCAGCCTCTTGGTGTTTTCGAAGTCGCCACCCAGGTCGATGTCGGCCAGGGCCTCCTCCTTGGCATCGTCGAGGTAGGGCTCCCCGACGAAGGTGTAGACCGGGCCGAAGGCTATGAAGATGATGGCGGTGGCGATCACGAGGAACGAGGCGGCCCACCTGATGCGGCTCGACCAGGTCCGTCCGCCCAGCAGCCCCACAAGCATGAGTATCAGCAGGGCGGGCACGTAGATCAGGTAGCGGAATGTCCGGGCCAGACTGAAGTAGTCGCGGCCCTGATCGAAGTCGTCGAGCGTCTCCTGGTCGAACTCCCTGATGTCGTCGCGCAGGTCCTGGTGCGTGTAGGACCATCGGTCTGAGAGAAAGTCGTGGATGTCGTCCAGGCGGTCCAGCCCGTCCTGGCCCCACTGCTCGAAGACGTCCTCCCGCAGGTCGGTATCGGTGTAGGTCCAGTCGTCGCGTATGATCTCCCTGACGTCGTCTACGAGCTCCAGGTTGTCTTGGGCACCCGCCAGGCCCAGGGCCTGCCGCAGGTTGGCCTCCGTGAATACGATGGTGTCGGGGACACTGCCCAGGACCAGTGAGTCAACTCCGTCGCCGATGGCGCCGCTCATCTGGTTCACCAGCCGTTCCGGCTGAATCCCCTGTAGCAGGCATGGAGGAAGCTGCTGGACGCCTCTCGCGAGTGTCTGCGAAAGCTGCGCCGTCTGCGCGGACGTGCAGGTCGGCAGCCCGCCGGCCGACTCGACCAGACGGGACCGCACGGTCTCCACGATAAGAGCGCGCGCCTGCCGTTTGTTGTCCCGCAGCGACACCGAGATGGCGAACCTGTCCGTGCTTCCGGTCAGGTATGGGCTCGCCTCGTCGATCACCCGCTCGGCTTCGGCCTGCACCCACTCCACGGGCGCGACCTGTCGCAGGGCCTGCGCCACCTCGCCCGTCGAGACCATGATCCCCAGGGGAAGCTCGACACCCTCGCCAAGGAACTCCTGGATCCTGGGGTCGATCACCTCGCCGTAGAGAAGGGAGTAGGCGTCTATGTCCCTCAACAGGGCCTTGACCTCCGTCAGGGCATCCCCGACCAGGGGCGAGAGCCTTGCTCGTATCTCGAAGGAGCCCGCGTCTCCGACCGCCCACGGCGTTACCTGGTCCAGCAGGTCCTCGACCTGCTCCTGCACCCACTCTGGTGGGACGACCGCTCGTACGGACCGCGACAGGCGCTCGGGGGGCACCTCCAGCCCCAGTGGCAGCTCCCCTTGCAGCGCATCCTCGATGGCCGGGTCCACCAGCTCATCGAACAGCAGGGTGTAGGCGTCGGCTTTACGGGTGAGGAACTTGAACTCATCGACCACATCCTCCACCTGGCGGCCGACGGGTATGTTCACCTCGAACTCGTCCCGCTTACCCGCAACGTACCTCCCGACCTCGTCGAATAACTCCTCCACGATGCCCTGTACCCACTCGGGCGGTATGGCCCGGTTCAGAGAGTCGACGATCTCCCTGTTGGACAGGCCCGCCGATATCAGCGGGTTTTCGTCTAGCCCCTCGGCAAGGGACTCTCCCTCCAGCTCCCGAGCATCGTCCAGGAAGGAGAGCGCCAGGTCGCTGAGCACGAACTCGTAGACGTTGGCCTTCTCGAGCTCTTTCGGGTAGAACCCGGGGTCGAGGAACGTATCGTTGACCTGGAGGACGATCAGGGCGACTAGTAGAAACGCAAAGACCAGCAGGAAAAGAGGGAGGGCGACGATGCGGCGAGACCATATCCACACGGTGGAGACGGCCCCCTCTCTTTCGCGAGGGTCGCTCAGGATCTGGCGCAGCTGGACCTGGCCCGTCTTGTCTATTGTGAGCTGTTCGAGTCCCGGGTCGCCCCTGAAACGGCCCGAAGGCCGCCGAGACAGCATGACCTCGTAGTAATCCTCGCCCTCCGAGGCGCTCACAACCTCGTAGACGAGCCGCCGTCGGGCGTAGCGGTCCGTATACCGGTCCGGGTTCTCCTGGGCGTGCTCGATGGCGAGCACCCGCGCCTGGTCCAGAGAGATGTACCCGACCGACTCGCCGGAGGAGTCGAAGTCGAACTTCTCCTCCTTGGCGTCTTCTTCTCGTTCTTCCTCTGCCATATGGCCGACCCTCGGCACACTTTAGCCCACGGTCATAGATAACGCAACGCGGCCCTGCCTAAACCGGCGCGGCGCCTTGACTTTCCACCGTAGCGGCTTTAGGCTCCCGCGTATCCCGCAGGTGGGAACAAGAAAAGGGTGGTGGGCTCACTATGACTTCCAAAGAACGTCTGACGATCGTCGTCCCGGGCGACGAGCCCATCCAGATCCAGGGCTCTCCCCACCTCGACCGCCTGAAGCCGTATGGCAAGCTGGTCCTCTACACCAACCGGCCTAAGGGTCACGAGGAGAAGGTCGAGCGTGTCAGGGACGCGGAGGTCATTATCAATACCCGTGGCGCGGTAACTTGGCCCGAGGAGACGCTACGCGCCGTGCCCAAGCTGCGCCTGATATCGGTCTGCTCCATCGGCACCGATAACATCGACCTGGACACCGCGTCCGAGATGGGCGTCGTCGTGAGCAACCAGCCGGGCAGGACCGCCGGGGTGGTGGCCGAGCACATTTTCGGCCTCATGTTCGCCGTCGCCAAGCGGACCGGGTTCCAGACTATGGAGCTGAAGGCCGGCCGCTGGACACGGATGGAGAACGTCTACCTTCAAGGCAAGACGCTGGGCATCGTGGGCACGGGTAACATAGGCGCCGAGCTCGCAAGGCTGGGCAACGCGCTCGGTATGAACGTCATAGCCTGGACCTTCCACCCGTCCCAGGAGCGGGCCGAGCGGCTCGGCCTCCGCTACGTCGAGCTGGACGAGCTGCTCCGCGATGCAGACGTGGTGAGCTTGAACGTTGCCCTCACAGACGACACGCGGGGCATGATAGGCGAACGAGAGCTGGGGCTCATGAAGCCCGGCTCATTGCTGGTCAACGGCGGTAGAGGCGGCCTCGTGGACACACCGGCACTGATCGACGCCCTCAACTCGGAGCACCTGGCCGGGGCGGCCATGGACGTCTACGACGTCGAGCCGCTGCCCGCCGACCATCCGATCCTCTCGTGCGAGCAGGTTGTTCTGACCCCGCACATGGCCGACCAGACCCCCGAAGGGATGGAGCTCCTCAACGAGGGTGCGGTGGACAACGTCATCGCCTTTCTGGAGGGGCGTCCCCAGAACGTCGTCAACCCAGCGGCGCTGGGGTAGTCGGCGGCCGAGCGGACATCACGTAGGGCCGCACGGCCGTGCGGCCCTACCGTCGGGCCGTGGGCCTCCTAGAGACGAGGGCGCACACACAGGTGCGCCCCTACGAAGAAAAGCCCCGAGACGCCAAAATGGACAGATATCTGAGAGCCAGCCGGCGAGGGCCATGGGTGGGAACCAAGAATCGGCCTGGGCTCTTGACCGCGACCGCGTTACAGCCCCTTCTCCATCTGCTCCCGTTGCCAGCCGTAGTCTACGTCGCCGTCGTAGAACTTCTCCGGGTTCTCGACCGCCCAGACCTGCTTGCGGATGATGAGGTTGTCCGGCTCCAGCTCAAATCCCTCACGCCAGCGTGCGAGCGCCTCTTCCACCTTCCCGTCCCGGTACAGGTCCAGCCCCCGCCGGAATAGCGTGTTGGCCTCAGAGTGCTCCGCGCCCAGAGACTCCTCGGCCTCGGCCAGCGACTCGTCCAGGCTCGGCCCCGACACCCATCTCTCGACGACCTCGGCCGTCTCATCGCGGCGGATGTCGAAACCGCCCAGCTTCTTGTAGCGCACCACGCCCTGCTCGTCGATGAGGTAGCCGTTGGGTATGGCCTTGAATCCGTAGAGGTCGCCCAGGAGGTTGGCCTCGTCCACGACGGTGGTGAACTCCGTCCCGGCCTTCTCGACGTACGGTCTGGCCTTGTCCGGACCCTGAGCGTCCATTGCCACCGACAGGACCTCGACGTTTCGGTCCCGATTGTCCTCGTGGAATTGCTGCCATACAGGCAGCTGCTCTCTACACATTCACCACGAGGCCCACATGAAAAGGACTACCTTCTTGCCCCGGTAGTCCGAGAGCCTTATGGTCTCGCCCTGAAGCGAAGGCAGCTCGAAGTCCGGTGCGTCGTCGCCCACCTTCACGTGTCTGATAGCTGTTCCTGCCACTGCTTACCTCCTGCCGAGAACCTGCTGGGGGTCCAAGAGGCCACGGTCGTGCATGTTTCGTGAAAACGGAGCCAACGGCTCCGCTCTAGAAGCTTCAACCGACGCCGTGGAAACCCACCGTGACGGCCTCTCCCTCGACGAGCACGGGAGTAATCCTCTCACCACCCGTAAGCTCCTCCAGGGCGTCCCATGCCTCCGGCCTCAGCGCCAGGTCGATCTCCTCGTACACGACGCCTGCCTCGTCGAGCTCCTCTTTGAGGGCGCCCGAGTACGTACAGTCCGGATGCGAATAGAGGACTACCTTGTCAGTCATCCATACCTCCGTAGTGAGGCGTTGTATCCGGTTGGATGCTCGTCCGGTCCTGTGGATTCCCTGCCGGCGGTGGCCAGAGACGGCCTGCGAGACCGCGGCTGAAATGGACGGATTCGAGCCCCCACCCACCCCACCTGTCGGGGCGCTCTCCCAGTCCCACTCCAGACGCTGGTGGAGCTGGGGGGACTTGAACCCCCTACCTCGGCATTGCGAACGCCGCGCTCTCCCAGATGAGCTACAGCCCCACGTCCATCCACCCGGGATTATAGCATAAGGCCGCGCCGGCAATTCCCGCGGTGGGTGGGGCTCCCTGCCTTATTGCCCACCTCCAGAGCCCTGTGTTATACTTCGGCGGGTGCGCCAAGGGCTCGCCGGTTTGAGCATGCCCGTAACATCGCGCCAAAGGCAGGTTGCATGGTAGAGCAGACCAAAGAAAAAGAGCAAGAAGAGCAGACTCAACCAGAGGAAAGCCAGGCGGACGCGCCCGCCCCCATAACCATGAAGTCCCTCCTGGAGGCGGGAGTGCACTTCGGGCATCAGAAAAGGCGCTGGAACCCCAAGATGAGGTCGTATATCTTCGCCCATCGGAATGGGATCCACATAATAGACCTCCAGCAGACGTTGCACATGCTGGGCGAGGCGGCCGAGTTCATCTCCGACACCGTTGCTCAGGGGAAGAAGGTCGCCATGGTGGGCACGAAGAAGCAGGCGCAGGACACCATCGTCAGCGAAGCCCAACGCTGCGGGGCCTTCTACGTCGTCACCCGTTGGCTTGGCGGCACACTAACCAACTTCAAGACCATCCAGAGCCGCATCGACTACCTGGTGCAGCTCGAGGCGAGAAAGGAAAAGGGCGAATTCGAGCAGCTTCCCAAGAAGGAAGCACTAAAGCTAGAAGCAAGCATCGTTCGCCTCAACAAGTATCTCGGCGGCATCAAGGAGATGACCGAGATGCCCGGCGCCCTGTTCATCATCGACGTGGGGCGAGAGGCGATCGCGGTCGCCGAGGCCAGACGTGTGGGCGTACCCATCGTTGCCCTGGTGGACTCCGACTGCGACCCCTACCTGATCGACTACCCCATACCCGGCAACGACGATGCCATCCGCTCCATCCGGCTGATCACCGGGCGCATGGCCGACGCCGTGATAGAGGGCACGAACCGCCGGATCGCTATGGAAGCGGAGATGGCCCTAGAGGCGGAAGAGGCCGGCGAGGTAGAGGTAGAGGAGGATGAGGAGCCGGCGACCGACTCGGAGCCCGCCGTCGCTCCGGTGGCTGCGGTCGTGGAGGCTACGGGAGGCTCAGAGGAGACAGCCACCGATGAAGACCCGCCCGCGGAGCCGGGCGAGTCGGAGACCGGCCAAACCGAAGACACCGACGCCGTGGCCGCCGCCCGCGAGGCATCCTAGGAGGTATGTTGGAAGTCAGCGTCGACTCCATCAAGGCACTGCGTGCGAAGACCGGTGCCGGGATCATGGACTGCAAGCGGGCGCTACAGGAGACGGACGGGGACGTTGAGAAGGCCGAGGAGGTCTTGAGACGACAGGGCGTCGTCACGGCGTCAAAGAAGGCGTCAAGGGAGACGAATCAAGGACTGGTTGACTCCTACATCCACAGCGGCGGTCGCATCGGGGCCATCGTCGAGGTGAACTGCGAGACCGACTTCGTGGCGAGGACCGACGACTTCAGGACGCTGGCACACGACCTGGCGATGCAGGTGGCCGCGATGGCGCCAGCATATCTGGACAGCTCCGACATCCCCAACGGGGTAGATGGGAACCCCCAAGAGGCATGTCTGATGCAGCAGCCGTACATCAAGGACCCCACCAAAACCGTCCAGGACCTGGTCAACGAGGTCGTTGGGAGGGTGGGCGAGAACGTTAGAGTCCGCAGGTTTTCCAGGTTCTCCCTGGGAGAATAGCGGCCATGGCTACCGGCGCAACGAAGTACAAACGAGTGCTGCTGAAGCTCAGCGGCGAGTCCTTCAAGGGCGAGCGGGGGTACGGGATCGACGTCCAGGCCGTCTCCTACACGGCTCGCCAGATCAAGAACGTGCGCGACATGGGCGTCCAGCTGGGCGTCGTCGTTGGGGGAGGGAACATCTGGAGGGGTGCGGAAGCCGAGGCTGACGGCATGGACCGGTCCGCCGCGGACTACGCCGGCATGCTTGCGACCATCATTAACGCCCTTGCCCTGCAGGACGCACTGGAAAGGCATTACGGAGTAGATACCAGGACCCAGAGCGCCATTGGGGTCCAACAGGTAGCGGAGCCCTATATACGGCGCCGTGCCATCCGGCACCTGGAGAAGAACAGGGTCGTCCTGTTTGCTGCGGGCACCGGCAACCCCTTCATGACCACCGATACGGCCGCCGCACTCCGGGCTATCGAGATGGATGCGGACGTCCTCTTGATGGCGAAGCATAACGTCGACGGCGTCTACGCCTCGGACCCTCAGGTCGACCCGAACGCCGCTAAATTCGACACACTGACCTATCTAGAGGCACTCGAGAAGCGGTTAGGCGTGATGGACAGCACCGCGCTCTCTCTGTGCATGGAGAACGATGTTCCCATCATTGTGTTCGACCTTCTGGTCCCCGGCAACCTGGAGAGCATCCTGGCAGGCAAGCGAGTTGGCTCCCTGGTAACCGCCGGACCGGACCGGTAGCACACTCCTCGTGGAGACCATCAGCAATGGTCACCGTCAACGAAGTACTGGCCGACACCGACTCCAGGATGAAGAAGTCCGTGGAGGCTCTCACCCGAGAGCTTAGCTCTATCAGGACCGGGCGGGCCACTCCGGCCCTCTTAGAGAACCTGATGGTGGACTACTACGGAGTTCCCACGCCTCTTAACCAGCTGTCTTCCATATCTGTGCCCGAGGCCCGCGTTCTGCTCATCCAGCCGTGGGACAAAGAGGCCCTCAAGGATGTAGAGAAGGGCATCCTGAGGTCGGACCTGGGCCTGGTCCCCAACAACGATGGCAACGCCATACGAGTCAATATTCCCATACCCACCGAAGAGCGGCGGCGTGAGCTGGTCCGTTTGGTAGGCCGGGCCGTCGAAGATGCCCTTGTGGCCGTGCGCAACATTCGACGCAGCACCCTGGAGCGCTTCAGGCAGTTGGAGAAGGAAAAAGAGCTTTCCCGGGACGAAGGCAAGCGAGCCCAGGACCAGCTGCAACGGCTGACGGACTCGTACGGGGAGCGGCTGGACGCTCTACGAGGCGAGAAGGAAACAGAGGTAATGGAGGTGTGAGCTCGCCAGTCTCGGAGCGCGTGGAACTGAGTCGCAGCGAGTCTGCCGGACAGCCCCGTGCCGTGCCCGACCATGTGGCAGTTATCATGGACGGTAATGGCCGGTGGGCGCGAGTCCACGGAAAGCCTCGGTCTGAAGGGCATCGAGCCGGCAAGGAAAACATCCGCCGGATAATCGAGGCGTTCGCCGAACACGGAGTAAGCTGCCTCACGTTGTTCGCCTTCTCCACCGAAAACTGGGTCCGTCCCGACGATGAGGTCCAGGGCCTGATAAGGATACTGGGCGAGGTCATCAAGGCAGAGGTCCAGCAGCTGCACCAAAAGGGAGTCAGGATAAGGCACCTGGGTCGCCTGGACCGGATGACTCCCGAGCTTCAGGACGCCATCCGTGACAGTGTCGAGCTGACCAGGCACAATAGCGGCATGACCCTCAACGTAGCCTTCGACTATGGAGGTCGTGCGGAGATCCTGGACGCGGTCCGGAGGATCATTGTCGACCGCCACGCCCCGCAAGACATAACCGAAGACCTGTTTCGACGTTATCTGAATACCAGCGAGATCCCCGACCCCGACCTTATCATCCGGACGGCCGGCGAGATGCGCCTCAGCAACTTTCTGCTATGGCAGTCGGCCTATGCGGAGTACTATGCTACGCCGGTCCTCTGGCCCGACTTCGATGAGGAAGAGGTGACAAAGGCGCTGGCTGCCTACGCCAATCGCCAGAGACGTTTTGGTGGGGTCCCGGAGGGGACCCCATAGCTCGGGCACTGTCGCGCCCGGGCGCGATATCCCCTTCGGCCGGTCTCCATTGCTCACTGTTCCGTCGACCTCGGCTCTTAATCGCTCGACGCCCACCATGGTCCTACGGATAGCGACGGCGTCAGTCGGACTGCCCGTCCTCGTCCTCCTCGTGGTGGTGGGGTCGGTCTGGTTTACGGTCCTGGTCGCCGTCGCGGCCGGTATCGGCGCCATGGAGATGTCAGCCATGGGGCGCCGATGGGGAGACCGTCCCGTGACCGTAGTGGCGGTGCCGTGGGCTGTGGCGTTCGTGGTAGCCGGCCACCTCCTGAGCACCCGGTCCGTTGACGCTGTCCTGCTCTCCATCGTGCCTATTGCGGTGGCCCTGTTGCTGGCCTCGGTCATGTGGTGCCATGGGTCGGGGACCAGGCTTGCGGCGTTGGGGGCCACGGCCGCGGCGGCGCTCTATACCGGTGGGCTTCTCTTTCATGCCCCTCTGCTTCGAGGCCTCGAGCAGGGTCGCGAGTGGGTCCTTCTCTTGGTTCTGGCGACCTTTGCGACCGATACGTCCGCCCTCTTCGTCGGCCGCATCTTCGGACGGCGTCCCCTGGCCCCGTCTATTAGCCCGTCCAAAACATGGGAAGGTGCAATAGGCGGGCTCTTGGGCGCCGTGGCGGTGACGGTGGCTGCCATCTACGCCCTGGATATCGATGCTGGGATAGGCGACGCCCTGGCGGTCGGGGCGCTCATCGGCGTCGTTGGGCAGGCTGGCGACCTGGTGGAGTCTCGCCTCAAGCGGCTGGCCGGAGTGGACAGCTCGGGATGGCTTCTGCCCGGCCACGGCGGGATACTCGACCGTCTGGACTCAATTGTCTTCAACCTGGTGGTCGTGTATTATTTTGTAGTATGACCCGAGAGATAAAGCGGCTGGCCGTTCTGGGCTCCACTGGGTCCATTGGGACTCAGACTCTGGACGTCGTTCGGAGCTTTCCCGACGATTTCCGTGTCATCGGGCTGGCGGCTCGCAGGAGCCTCGAGCTCCTGGAGGCGCAGGTCCGAGAGTTCAGGCCGAAGCTCGTCTCCTGCGAGGGCAGCGTTGAAGAGAAGGCTGCCCTCGTCTCCAACGGCTGCGTTGACTGCTCCTGCGGCGACGGCGTCTGCGATCCAGGTGAAGATCAGTGCAATTGCCCGATCGATTGCGGGCCTCCGCCGTTTGTCGAGACCGGGTTCTGTGCCGACGGGATCGACAATGATTGCGACCTCCTGATCGACTGCCTCGATCCCGATTGCGCCCTCGATGTCGCGTGCGTGACCGGCGCC
>JADFHV010000032.1 GCA_022566975.1 Chloroflexota bacterium | reverse complement strand
AAAGCATTTCTAAGCTAAGTTCCAAGGAACTGCTCCAGCGGCTGGGCCGGCGATTTCACCTCTATGACCGTAGTCTCCTCGATGGCCTCGAGGCCGTGTGGAACGCCGTCGGGATGCCGGCACACGTCACCCGGCCCCAGAGTGAACGACTCATCTCCCACGGTTGCCTCCGCCCTGCCGCTGACCACGTAGCAGAGAGACTCGTGCTGGTGGACGTGCACGGGCGACGCCGAGCCCGCCGCGTAGTGGACCTCCAGCATGACCATCCCGTCGCCGCTCATCAGGGGCTTTACCGTCACGTCGCCCCGGACGGGGAGTCCCTCGATGGCGGTGATCGCCTGTCTCTCCGCGTCCGCGTTTCTGCTCACAAGCATGCGTTCTCTCGTTTCCTGCCCCACCCCAGGTCCCTCGTCTAGGACTGACACCGTAAGGGTCCCTGCGTCACCTCGTGCCTGACTCGACCACGCGGATCTGGTCAACGTTTCGTGGGTGTGCCCGTGCGCGGGTGTCACGCGTCGGGGTGCGCGGCCCCGCCCTCGAGAGGGCCCAGCTTGTTGTAGCAGTCGAGCGCCGCCACCTTGTAGCACTCGGCGAAGGTGGGGTAGTTGAATACGGTGTTGACGAAGTAGTCGAGTGTCCCTTCGAAGGCCATCACCGCCTGCCCTATGTGGACTAGCTCGGCGGCATCAGTGCCTATGATGTGGACCCCGAGCACCTTCCGCGTCTCTCTGTGAAAGAGGAGCTTGAGCAGGCCGGTATCGTCTCCGAGGATATTGCCGCGCGCAATCTCTCTGTATCGAGCTAGACCGACCTCGTAGGGAACCCCCGCCTTGGTGAGCTCCTCTTCCGTCTTGCCCACCATCGAGATCTCCGGCACCGAGAAGATGCCGATCGGGAAAAGCTCGGGAGTCGAGGCGTACTCGATTCCGAAGGCGTGGCATGCCGCCGCCCGGCCCTGCTCCATGGACGTCGAAGCCAGAGACGGGAAGCCGATCACGTCACCGACGGCGTAGATATGAGGCTGCTCGGTCTGATGGGTCTCGTTGACCTTCAGGCGGCCGCGGTCATCGGCTGAAAGGCCGGCCTCACCCAGGTTGAGGGAGCTTGTGGACCCGATCCTGCCGATCGAGTATAGGAGCAGCTCCGAGACGATTTTCTTGCCGGACTTGAGGTTTGCCACGGCCCGATGGAGCTCGTCAACGTGGACTGAGTCGACCTCTTCTCCGAGCCGGAGGATAACATCGTTGCCGCGCATCTGGTAGACAAGGGATTCGACGATCTCGGTATCGACGAAGTCGAGCAAGCGGGGTCTCTTTTCGACGAGCGTCACCCCAACGCCCAGCGCGGCGAAGATGGAGGCGTATTCGACCCCGATGACTCCGCCGCCCACGACGGTCATCGTACGCGGTATCCCCTTCAGGTCCAGGATCATGTCCGACGTGATGATGGTCTTGCCGTCCACCTCCACACCGGGCGGGTTGGCCGGCCTGCTACCGGTCGCGATGACCACGTACTCAGCCTCCACCTCCACCGTGGTCCCGGCATCGTTAATCTCAAGTCGGTGGGCGTCCCTGAAGGACGCCTCGCCCGCGACGATGTGGACCCGGTTCCGCCGCATCTGGTGGCGGATCACGTCCACCTCTCGCTTGATGACGAAGTCGCATCGGAATATCAGGTCGTCGACAGTAATATCCTCCTTAACGGTGAAGGCAGACCCGTAGATGCCTCGCTGGCGAAAGCCGGTAAGATGCAGGACGGCCTCGCGGAAGGTCTTGGAGGGTATGGTCCCGGTGTTTATGGAGACGCCGCCTACCACCCGGCGGCGCTCGCCGATGCCGACCCGTTTGCCGAGCTTGGCCGCCTGGATGGCGGCACGCTGCCCTGCCGGGCCCGTGCCTATGACGAACATATCGAACTTGAGGGATGACTGAGCCTGGGGCGTTTTTACCATTGAGACCGGGCCCTGCTACCTGATGGTGCCTTGAGGGTCGACGCGAGTGTAAACGGGGCCTCTGTGGCTGTCAACGGTGGTGGCTCACGTTCCCACGGCGGGTCGGTCCCCTGTCGGCGGACGGCAACCCCCGCCTTTGTAGGGCGTCCCCGTGTGATCGCCCACGGGAACCGGTACTTAGGTCTTTCCCTACCAAGCGGAGAGACCGCGAGGCACGGCCTTGACAGGATTACGCGGGGGCCGCCTGGGCGATCGGCTCGTTGGTGGCGGGATCGACCTCGAACGAGCTGAAGAGCTCCAGCTCCTTGCCGATCTCCCGAACCGCGGGGATCACCTCTTCACCGAACAGTCTCAGGCTCCGCATCTGGTCGTCGTGGGTCATGGCCCCATCGCCGTCCCAGAAGATGATGCTCCCCGGCCGCAGTGTCTCGAGGACGTATCTGACCTTGGGAATTACCGTATCTGGAGTGCCTGTGATGATGCTGTAGTTCTCGACCTGCTTCTCGAAGGAACGGTCGGCCCTCGTCCCGCCGCGGGCGGCGGTAACCGCCGCCGAAGTAGGCAGCACTCGCTTTCGATTGGACAGCCCGGGCAGCTGCAATAGCGCAGGGTTGGCCAGTCCCTCATTGCCCGCCAGGAACACATTGCTGGGGCCCTGAACGTACTTTCTGCCGACCTCGTCCGCCAACTCCTCCGTCTCATCGACGTGCACCCTGAAGAGGTAGCCCAGGTTCTGGGTACCGGACTCGTAGCCGAACTCGGCGGCGGCGTCATGGTAGACCTGGTAGGACTGCCTCGTCGGCTCCAACTCCGTGCATAGCATCACGTAGGGAATCCGGTTCTTCGCCGCCCACATGATAGAGTCCCGGCTGACCATCCCAGGCAGCCAGATGGGTGGATGAGGCTTCTGGTACGGCTTCACCCAGGGGTTCACGTACCGGTAGTTGAAGTGCTTGCCCTCCCAGCGGAAGGGTCCGTCGTCGGTCCAGGCCTTGATAATGAAGTCGTGGGCCTCCTGAAATCGCTCCCAGTTGTAGTGCGGTGGGGCGTTATGGGCGACGCTCTCCCGCCCAGTCCCTCGCACCCAGCCCGATACCAGGCGACCCCTTGAGATCATGTCGATCATGGCCAGCTGCTCCACCAGCCACAGAGGGTCGTCCCATATAGGCAGGATGTTACCCAGCAGGACGATCTTGGCTTTGGTGGTGGCACGGGCAAGGACGGCGGCCTCTATATTCATCGCGCCCCCCATGCAGAAGGGCGTGCTGTGGTGCTCGTTGAGCATCAGCCCGTCGAAGCCCATCTCCTCCGCGTAGATCTTCTCGTCGATGTAGCGGTTGTAGAGGTCGGCCCCCACCTGGGCGTCGTAGATGTCGTTGCTGACGGTCAGGTCCTTGATTGGCTTTCCCGTAGCGCCAAAGTAACCGGACTTGGGGTCCTGATAGGGCCGCTCTGTGAAGTGTCCGATGAACATTTTCGTCCTCCCCTTCGCGCCTTAAACTACTTGGGATCGGGGGTAACCTACATGGGGCCGTCACTCTTCCGAGAAGAAATCGCTGACGAGCTTCACAAACTGGTCCGGCTTCTCCACCTCGGGCTGGTGTCCGCAGTCGTTGACTAGCTCGAGGCGCGAGCCCGGGATCGACTCCTCGTAGACCTGTGCAGCGCTCAGCGGGACGATGCCGTCTTGGGCGCCCCAGACGAGCAGAGTGGGCAGGTCTTTCAGCCTGCGCAGGAGATGCGGAAGTCCTGGGTAGTACATGTACGGCTTCCAGCTCAGGCGGCAGGCCTCCTCCCGGTTGACCTCCCAGAGCTCGGCTAGCTCGGGGGTCGGCTCGTCCGGGCAATACTTCTGGAACTCCGGCGTCCTCTCGGGGTCCAGGACGGAGGCGGTCATGAAGTCTTTGGCGACCACCAGGAACATGTCGAAGATCTCGCCAACCGGCGGTTTGATTCCCGCGGACCCTACCAGCACCAGTTTTTTGAACGCGCCGGGCGACATCGTAGCTATCTCGGCGGCCAGCCATCCACCCAGTGAGAAGCCGATGGCCTTTACCTGGCCCAGTCCCAGATCGTCGAGGGCCTGCAGGTACCAACCGGCCATGTCCCTCATGTTGGTGATCCAGTCGAGTCTCGGCGACCGACCGAAGCCGGGATGGGACGCTATGTACAGCGTGTAGTCTTGCGCCAGGGCCTCATGGTACCGAAGCCAACCGGGGTGCCCCATCTCCCCGTGAAATATCAGCAGGGGCTCTCCGGACCCGCCCTTCACGAGCTGGACCTGGGTCCCCGCCAGCTCGATCATCTCCTCGGTCCAGGTCTGTGTCGCGGTTGCCATATTCGGCTACCTCCTGACGGACGGAATGGACGCCGGAGCGCGCGGCGTCACGACGGGACTATCTCCAAGAGACAGCGCTCCACACCCTCGCTCCACACCCTCGCTCCACATCTCCGCCAGGTGCTCGACCGACCGCCAGGGGCCGCCGTCGTACTTCTGGTCGTGGATCGGGGCAATCCTCTGGATAAGGGCCTCGTCCGACACCACCCTGGCGACGCCGGTCACGCTCGGTCCGCGCCGGCTTCCGAAGGTGAGCTTTACCTCCGGGTTCCTCCGGAGCTTCCCTACCTTGAGTGAGTCCGGGTAAGTAGACACGTAAAACCTTTCGTCGTGGTAGTCGAACCACACCGGGACCGTACCGGGCTTACCGTCTGCGTCGTAGGTGGTGATGTATACCTCGCGGGACTCGGAAATCGCCCTGGCCAGCTCTGGGTCCAAGCAGTCCCTCCCCGGCTAGCGTGAGGCCCTGAGGGCCGCCTCGAAGACCTCCACGGTCTCGTCTATCTCCGGCCCGGTATGCACGGTCGATATGTAGAAGCCGGTACCAGAGATGCTAAATATACCCCGCTTCATCATCTCGGTCCCGATACGGCCGTGCAGCTCGTGGTCGAGGTGGAGCTCGGAGCGGTAGTCCGGTATCTCCGGCCGGTCCGTGAACTTGACGTCTACCGTCGGTCCCTCGCTGGTTACAAGCGCCGGCACCTCCAACCGCTCGCAAACGCCTCTTAGCCCGTCTCGCAGCCGAGCGCCCATCTCACGCAGCCGGTCGTAGGTGCCGGGTTTTTCCAGCTCCTCCAGGGCTGTCAGGCCGGCGGCGGTGGCCAGCGGGTTGGCGGTAAAGGTCCCGCTCCCCTGAGCATACTGCCCCTGGGCCTTCATGGCGGGGTCCAGTCTGCTCATGATCTCGTCAGGGCCGACGATGCAGCCTATACCTATTCCGCCGCCCAGGGCCTTGCCCAGTGTTGTGAGGTCCGGGTCGATTCCGTAGACCTCCTGAGCTCCGCCCCATGCCAGACGGAACCCCGTCACGACCTCGTCCAGGATAAAGACGACTCCGCACTCTCGTGTGCATTGGCGGACGGCGTCCAGAAACTCCTGCTGGGGCGCGATGTGGCGCATCTGTGGGTCTAGTATCACGGCGGCGAGATCGTCCTTATGCTGCCGGATTATCTCGCAGGTCTGGTCGGCATCGTTGTAAGGGGCTATGAGCACCGTGTCCGCGACCCCCTGCGGAATGCCCCCGGTGTCCGGCTCGGGCTGGGGAAACGGGAGCATCTGCGTCGGATTGGTGCTGAAGGAGACGTAGTCGTTTGTGCCGTGGAATGCGCCCTCGAACTTGAGGACCTTGGTCTTGCCTGTGAAGACCCTGGCAAGCCGCAGGGCGACAAACGTCGCCTCGCTACCGGTGCCGGCGTATTTGATCTTCTCCGCACCGGGGATGGCGCTCATCACCTTCCGAGCATGCTTCAGCATGACGTCCGTCGGCTGCATGAACTGGGTGCCGCGCTCTACCCGGTCCTGCAGGGCCCGAGTCACGGCCGGATGGGCGTGCCCGAGGATCATTGGGCCGGAGCCGAGTATGTAGTCTATATACTCGTTTCCGTCCACGTCCCAGATGCGACTACCCCGACCACGGGCAAAGACCGTCCTGACCTCGTCCGGGAGCTTACCGCGGTAGAGCACTCCCCCGGGGATGAACTCCTCGAGGTCGTGGAGCAGCTCTTCCCCCGTCCTGCCTCTTATGGCGCCCCTGACCATGGACATCTCCCGACGAAACGGCGCTCGGTGGTATCCTCCGGGCGCGACGAAGGCCCTGAAATGGCCCCGCCCGGAAAGTCGCCGCAAGTGTAGCACAACCCCCGTTGACGCAAAACGCGGGAGGCGTGGTGTTGACCCTGGGGGCGGGCAAACCTATAATCGCCGCGGCCTCACGCCGGACTGTCCCTACTTGGGAGACGACAGATGGAGCCGATCAGTCTTTTCGACTTCGAGTCGCTGGCGAAGTCCCGGATGCCCCACGACCTGTTCGACTACATCCAGGGTGGCGCCGTAGACGAGATCACGTTAGCCAGGAACCGGGGAGCGTTTGACGAGATCGCCTTGAACCCTCGCGTTCTGGTAGACGTCAGCTCGCGGGACCTGTCGACCAGTGTGCTGGGACATCGGATAGACTTCCCCGTCATGATCGGCCCCGGCGGTCCGCAGCGTCAGGTCCATCCGGACGGAGAGCAGGCGACAGCCAGAGCTGCGGGAGCCGCCGGCACTATCATGGCGGTGCCGACCGGCTCCGGCTACAGGGTCGAGGAGATAGCGGACGCGGCATCAGGCCCGCTCTGGGTCCAGCTCTACCATTTCAGTGACGAGCTCACCGAGCTGCTCCTAACCAGGGCCGAGGCGGCCGCTTATTCCGCCGTCGTCCTCACAGTTGACGCCCCCGTCCGTCCCCTCCGGGAACGCGATCTGCACAACCGATTCGTGCCATCGCGAGAGCTGGTAACCGGTAATCTAGGTGGCTACGGCGAGCTGCTGGCCGCCGCGCTCCTGGAGGCCCGCGAGGACCCGACCGGCCAGAGGCTTCGGTTCCACGGGCTTACCTGGTCCAGGCTCGGCTGGCTCCGCGGCCTGACGGGGCTGCCGTTGGTCATAAAGGGGATTATGACGGTGGAGGATGCCGTTTTGTGTGCGGAGCATGGAGCCGATGCTATCGTCGTGTCCAACCACGGGGGCAGGACGTTGGACGGCGCACCGGCATCGATCGAGGTACTGCCTGAGATAGCGCAGGCGGTCGGCGATCGGCTGGAAGTGTACCTGGACTCCGGAGTCCGTCGCGGCACGGACGTGCTGAAGGCGTTGGCTTTGGGTGCGCGCGCCGTACTGGTGATGAGGCCGGTCTTCTGGGGGCTCGCCGTAGAAGGTGAGGCCGGTGTCTTGAGTGTGCTCAAGCTACTGAAGGCGGAGTTCGACCGGGCCATGGCCCTCTGCGGCTTCACAAGTGTCGCCGCCATCGACCGGTCGGCCGTCACTCTCCCTGGCGGTCACCGTTCCACCGAGAGTGCCACCGGCAGCGGCGTCGATGAGGACAACACCGAGCATCTGCCTCCGTAGCCGCGAACCTGCGTGTTCGTCCCGCTCGGGTCGACACATGGGCCACCCCTACGCAGACGATAGCGCCTGGGAGTGCGCGGTGCCGACCACCGGTTGTATAATCTCTGCCACCACTGGTCTTGCGAGTAAAGAGAGGAGATCGATGAAGCTAGGTCTGTTCAGCATGCCTTTGCACCCGCCCGACCGGGTCCACGCGGAGACCTATGAAGAGGACTTGGCGCTGCTGAAGCTGGCCGATGGTCTCGGATTCAGCGAGGCGTGGATCGGCGAGCATTTCACCCTCCCGTGGGAGAACATCCCGGCCCCCGACATATTCATCGCGCGTGCTCTGGGAGAGACCGAGCAGATGGTCCTCGCCACAGGAGTCGTGCTCTTGCACTACCACAACCCGGTCATGGTCGCGCACCGCATCGCGATGCTGGACCACCTGGCCAGGGGCAGGTTCTACTTCGGGATCGGAGCCGGCGGTTCGCCCGAGGAGTCGGGGGTGTTCGGCATAGGGCCCGACTCCGGAACTCCTCGAGACCGGATGCGGGAGTCCATCGATCTGATCCTGAGGCTATGGACGGAGGATGAGCCTTTCGAGTTCCAGGGCAAGTATTTCAACTCGACGGTCTACGAGCCGATGCCGGACCGAAAGCTGTGGTTTCACATGAGGCCCTACCAGAAGCCCCATCCTCCCATAGCGGTCGCGGGCACCAGCCCTCGGTCAGAGACGCTGGAGACCGCCGGGGAGATGGGCTGGTGGCCCATGAGCTCGGGCCTGAGTCATAGGACACAGCTGCCGGGCCACTGGGAGGCGGTGGAGCAGGGCGCGGCCAAGACGGGCAAGACACCGCTTCGGCGCGACTGGCGGATCGCTCGCGAGATGTACGTGGCGGAGAGCTCACAGCAGGCGAAGGAGGACGCGCTCAACGGGCCGCTGGCGATCGCTGCTCGGCGCTCCGACCGCTTGTCCAGCTGCCGGTTGACATAGTAGGCGCCACGCCACCCGAGCAACAAGAACACGCCCACCTCCAGGTAGGAGAGCTCTCTGAAGCCCCACAGCAAGAGGGTGCAGAGGACGGCAATCCAGAACGACAGGCAGTGCGGGCAGGCCAACAGCTTGGCCAGGAATCCGGATCTGTCGCTGACGGCTTCGCGCAACCCCGCCGTGGCGTCCGACTGGCGAATGAACCGCGTCAGACCTGTACAGACGGCGACGACTGCGACGATCTCCAGATACATCATTCCAGCTTGACAAGGACCACGTTTGTGGCTTCAATGACTTTCAGTAATGTATTATTTCCAGCAAGATAGACAAGTTTTTGGGATCCCGAGTCGGCCCCTCAGAAAGTCCTCTGGCACCCGTTCCATCACCGGCCATGAAGAGCTTTCAATCAGCTGAACCGCCCGGAACTGCGGGGCACGTCCCAATGCGGGTCCTGCTCTGTGTATTCACACTGGCGTTTCCGGCTCTGTGGGGGTGCCAGTATCTCGAAAGTGATTCGGCAGCAGCGGAGAGCTCCAACGGCGAGACGGCCACAGCCGATTCTACGGCCGACGCCGACCGTGCCGGCGCCGACTCCACGCGCATGAGGATCGATGCGGTACCGGTGGAGATCGCGCTGGCCATAGTAGGCGAGATCTCCTCATTCCTGCTCTTCAGTTCAACCGTGGAGACCGAGGCCTCGGTGGAGATTCATCCCGAAGTGAGCGGTCTGGTGGAGGAGGTGCGGGTCGAGGAGGGAGACCGTGTTGCCGCCGGTGACACGCTGGTCCTCCTGGACGCGGAGCAGGCCCGTATCGACGACCGCGAGAGCGCCATGAATCTGCGCCATCTCGAGGCGGGCTACAAACGCACCGCGGAGATGTATCGCCGCAAGCTCATCAGCGCCCAGGCACACGAGGACCAGCTCTTCCGGCTCGAAGAGTCGCGTCTGCGACGCGAGAAGGCGCGGCTGGCTCTGGAGCACACGGCCATCAGGGCGCCCTTTTCAGGTGTGATCACTTCGCGGGAGGTGCAGGTCGGCGCCAGGGTTGCCCCGGGTGTCAAGCTCTACGAACTGATCAAGCTCGACGACATGATCGCCAAAGTGTTCGTGCCCGGCAGATACCTGACCACCATAAAGCGGGGTCAGAGAGCCGAAGTGGAGTCCGATTTTCTCGAGGGCATGCGCTTCAGGGGGTATGTCAAGCGCATCAGTCCAGTCGTCGATCCCAAGAGCGGCACGTTCAAGGTCACGGTGAGCCTGCGGGACCGATGGGAATACCTGAGACCGGGCATTTTCGTCAACGTAAAGGTGGTGACCGACACTCATGCTTCGGCCATCCTGCTGCCAAAGGAAGCCATCGTCTACGACGGGGGCGATCGCTACGTCTTTATCGTCACCGACAGCACGGCCACCAAAGTCAAGGTGGACGTCGGTTACGAGAACAGCGAGCACGTCGAGGCGCTGTCGCTCATAGAGGCCGACACGCCCATCATCGTGGTCGGTCAGAACGGGCTCAGAGATCGGGCAAAGGTCAGAATAGTCAACGCCAAAGCCCAGCAAAAGGCAGCTCCAGAAGGTCAGGGATGACGGACGCCTGATTGATGGGCGTCACTCCGCAAGACAGTCCTCCTTTATCCCGGTTTTCCATCACGACCCGGCGACCCGTAGCCATCCTCATGGTCGTCATGGCCGTCTGCGTCTTCGGTTGGGTTTCGTACGAGCGCCTCGCCCTCGATCTCATGCCGGATATTACCTATCCCACGCTGACCGTTCGCACCCAGTACCCCGGCACGGCGCCAGAGGAAGTCGAGAACCAAGTCTCGCGCAGACTGGAGCAGGAGCTGGGTATTGTGCCCCATCTGGTCCGCATCAGCTCCATCAGCAAGGCGGGGCAGTCGGACGTCATTCTCGAGTTCGAGTGGGATACGGACATGAACACGGCCTCGGCAAACGTCCGCGAGAAGGTCGATCGCACCCGTCTTCCAGACGACGCCGAAAAGCCCCTGCTACTGCGCTACGATCCGTCACTGGATCCCATCCTGCGCCTCGGCCTGCACGGGCCGCAGACACTCTACACCCTGCGCAAGCTGTCGGAACGCGAGATCAAGCGCGAGCTGGAGTCCATACCCGGAGTGGCCGCCGTGAAAGTAAAGGGCGGCCTCGAAGAGCAGATCCACGTCGCCCTCAACGAACAGCAGATGACCCTGTTGGGGCTGGACATCGCCCGCATCAACACGAGGTTGAGCCAGGCCAATGTCAACCTTCCGGGCGGTCGACTGCGCGAGGGGGAGTCCGAGTATCTCGTGCGCACGATAAACGAGTTCCAGTCGCTGGAGGAGATCGCCGATCTGATCGTGGCCGACGAGGGAGGGGCGGCCATCCGCCTGCGGGACATCGGCGAGGTGACGCGATCGCACCGGGACCGCAAAATCATCACGCGCGTCAACGGTCGCGAGAGCGTGGAGTTGGAAGTCTACAAGGAGGCCGACGCCAACATCGTCGCGGTGGCCCAGGCGGTTCGGAACCGGCTGTTCGGCCTGCCACAACAGCGGGCTTACGTCGAGGAGGAGGAGCGCAAGGCGGCAGAGCAGGCCAGCGCTGATTCCACCGGAGCTGCCGAGGAAGACGAGGAGGCCGCCGAGACCGAAGAGGAAGAGAAGGCAAAAGAGGGAGAGGATGAAGAAGAGGAGGATCTGAAGGCTCAGAAGAGGCAGGAGGCCATCCGCATCCGAGAGCACCTCCGGATGACGGACTTCATCAGCTACCACCTGCCGGAGGGCGCCAAGCTCGAGGTGTTGTCAGACCAGTCTCTGTTCATCGAGAATTCGATCCAGGAAGTGCAGAAGAGCGCGATCCTGGGGGGCGCCATGGCGATTCTCGTGCTCTTCGTCTTTCTGCGCAACGTCCTGCACACGCTCATCATCGGCATTACGATTCCCGTGTCCATCATCGCCACTTTCGCACCCATGTTCCTGTTCGACGTGTCGCTGAACATCATGTCCCTCGGCGGTCTGGCGCTGGGCATCGGCATGCTGGTCGACAACTCCATCGTCGTCCTGGAGAGCATATTCCGCTGCCGGGAAGAGGGCGACCATCTGCTGCGCGCCACGGTGAGGGGGACCACTGAAGTCGGCTCGGCGGTATTCGCATCGACGCTGACTACGATCGC
>JADFHV010000031.1 GCA_022566975.1 Chloroflexota bacterium | reverse complement strand
AGACGACACACTCTCCCCATTCCCGGGCCACATGCCCATGTACAGTCAAGAACCATTGCCCTTCCCGATTTGCTGACCATGGTGCTGGCGAGCATACTATATTGGGGACGTAGCGTTCAATCCTGCTAAACCAACGCCATGCTATAATCACCGGAAAGATTTCGGGGCCGTGCGTGGGGTCTCTGGTTAGTTTGGGGGTCGAAGACGCTGCGAAGTGGTTGTCCCGAGGGTTCTATCGTCGACACTTGCTAGCTCCCAGGACGAAGTGAATGAAGCCAGCGAAATTCGATTACCGGGACCCGGAGAATCTCCAGGAGGCGTTAGGCCTGCTCCAGCAATACGGAGACGAGGCCAAGGTCCTGGCCGGCGGCCAGAGCCTCATGCCCCTCATGAACATGCGGCTGGTACGTCCGGCGGTCATTCTGGACATCAACCGGCTGTCTGAGCTTGCCTATATCTCGCCAACCGCCGAGGGTGGCCTGGCCATCGGAGGCCTCACCCGCCAGCGCACGGTGGAGCAGTCCGGCCTGGTACGGGAGCGAAACCCGCTGCTTGCCGCCGCCGTGCCCTACATCGGTCATTCCCAAATTCGCAACCGGGGGACCATCGGAGGGAGCCTGGCCCATGCGGACCCGGCCGGCGACCTGCCGGCCGTGGTGTTGGCGCTGAGCGCCCAGCTTACGACAAGCTCAGCCGGGGGGCACCGGACCATCGGCGCGGACGACTTCTTCGTCGACCTGCTGACGACGGCGCTCAGGCCCGACGAGATTCTCAGCGAGATAACCCTTCCCGCGCCGGCCCAGAGGACCGGCAGCGCCTACGCCAAGTTCGCCAATAAGGCATCACACTTCGCGGTGGTAGGCGTCGCGGCGTCCGTGACCCTGGACTCGGACGGCTCTTGCGGGGAGGTGCGAATCGGCATCACGGGCGCCGGGCCCAAGGCCGTGAGGGCGACAGAGGCGGAGGCTGCTCTCAGGGGCAGTAAGCCCGACGACGACGCCATCCGAAGTGCGGCGGAGCGGGCCGGGGCGGGCATCGACTTCAACGAGGACATACACGCCTCGGGTGAGTACCGCGCACACCTGACCACGGTGTACACGGAGCGCGCGCTAAAGGTGGCGGTGTCGAGAGCCGGCTAGACGGCGGACATCCTCACTCCTTCGGCAGGCTCAGAGCCAGCACTGAGTTCACCGAAGCGGCAGGCCAGACTCTCTTCCCCCGTCAAGGGAGACGGGTCGCTCTTCCTCCATCGGCGCTGGCCTCGGTAGGAGGGGCATTCTTGTCCTCCCTCCCCTTGCGGGATGTAGAGGGAGGGGACACACCACTAGCCCCACCCTAGAGGCTCGTCCAATGTCTCCGTAGGGGCGGGTTTTGAAACCCGCCCTAGATGCCCAGCAGGCCCAACAGCCCCGGCAGATCGGCGTGCTCCTCCAGCAGCTCCCCATAGCGCTCTAGCTTGAGCGGGTGGTCGAAGCGGGCGCGGTCGACCAGCGAGCCGACGGCGTCCATCGTCTCCAGGGTATCGGTCTCGACCACCATTACCGACACCTCTTCCTGCTCCGCCTCGTACTTTACGTACTCGATGGGCTCGATTCCCTTCGTTAACACCATGCATGCGGTGGGCGTGGCGAGTGCGGACATGTGGATGTCGGGCCGGTCTCCCCGCCCGATAACCGCCTTGTTCTCCCTCTCACGGAAGTAGTACTCGCCAGGGTCCATGCCCATGCCGCCCACCATCAGGTGCTCGACCAGAGCGTCCGCCTTCTCCTCGCACACGATGAACCGGCCGCCCAGGTGATCGGCCAGTTGCCGCACGCTGACGCCCAGCAGCCTCCGGTCCTCAGGGACCAGTCCGAAAGAGATCAGACCCTTGGACTCCATGGCCGGCAGGAGACCGGTCCTGGCCTCGTGGCCCATGTGGAGGGTGCAGCCGTTGATCAGGACTCCGGCGAGCAGCTCTCCCATCTCCTGCTTCCATCCGGTGAGTCCATCGGCCGAGAGGTCGTGCCTGTAACGGACGACCACGAGGACGCGGGCGTCCAGGGCCTCCACCAGCCGCCTAGTCCTCTCACGCGACAGCGCGGAGGAGCCCTCGATGATGACAGCGTCGGCCCCGGCTGACACGTCCGCAAAGACGGTCTCTATCCGTCCCAGGAGACCGGCGTCCAGGCGCCGATTAGACGCCGCCACCGGCCAGCCTTCCGTCGTCTGCCCCAGCAGCTTCCCGTAGATGGCGACGTCGGGGTCTGAGTCCTGCTCCCGACCCTCACCAGCCAACGGCTTGAAGACGACTGCCCGGCGTCCCTGATCAGCTATAAGACGTGCCAGGGTGACGCACAGAGTCGTCTTGCCCGCGCCTTCGTCTTCGGATGCCACGTAGAGGACGGCCATCTCAATCGGCCCTTGTGATCAACGGCAAGCTCCAGCGGAAACCAGGCGGAATTATAGCAGACGCAGCTCGCGAGCTTCGCCCCTGGCAGCCGACACAGGAACGAGTATAATACACGGTGCTACGTTTTTCCGGGGGGCGGTGGTCGCAGATCGGTGAGAAAGTTTTTCGAGAAAAGCACCCCTCGAGCCAGCGGTCTGCGCACACGATCTCTAACGGTCCCTGGTCCCGTTCTGCTGGTTGCCCTTCTCGTCCTGCTCGCTTCAGCGTGCTCTGCCAAGGATGATATACCCGCTGACGAGCGCCGGGCGCAGGAGTTGAACCGCGTCATCATGTGTCCTGTGTGTCCCGGCGAGTCCATCGACCAGTCCCAGAACGCTCTGGCGGTGCAGATGCGCGGCATCGTGGCCGAGAAGCTGGAGCAGGGCCGGAGTGAGTCCGAGATCAAGTCCTTCTTCGTAGAACGCTACGGTGACAGCGTGCTGCTGGAGCCGCCCAGAAGAGGGTTCAACCTCATAGTCTGGATAGTGCCGCCGTTAGGGGTGGTGGGCGCGGGGGTGGCTCTCCTGCTGGCCTTCCGCCTCCTGCGCCGGCCCGTGAGAGCTGGAGATCGGCGCCCGCCGGACGGAGTCCAGCTATCGGAAGAAGAGCGTGACGAGTACTTCCGCCGCATCGAGGCGACGCTGGACCTGGAGCCGACGACGGGTTCACTCGCCGATGGCACTCCTGAAGAACGAGAGAAGAGAGGGGACGGCTGATGGTCGACGCGGGCAACATGGCGCTCGTCATCGCGTTCCTGGTCGCCGGCTACGTGCCGGTGGCTTCGTTTCTCGGGGCCTGGAAACGGATACCCGAGCTAACCGTAAGCGGCCGGTACGGGCTCTACACGGTCCCGGCGCTACTGGCATTCGCCACGCTGGCGGTGGTGAACGCCTTCATAAGAAACGACTTCTCCGTTCGCTACGTGGCCGAGAACAGCAACCTCGCCATGCCCAAGGCCTACACCTGGGTCGCGTTGTACGCCGGCAACTCCGGGTCACTTCTGTTCCTGGCCCTTGTTCTGTCGGTCATGATGGCGCTGGCCGTGCTCACCATACGCCGGAGACTACCCTACACGGCTCCGTACGCGACCGGGCTAATGGCACTGGTCCTGACCTTTTTCATCGGAGTCATGCTGTTTCTGGCCAACCCCCTGGAAAGGCTTCCCATCACCCCTGCCGACGGGCAGGGCATAAACCCGCTACTGGTCCACTTCGGCATGTTCATACACCCGCCCGTGCAGATGACGGGACTGGCGTCGGTGGCCATTCCGTTCAGCATCGCCATGGGCGCACTCCTGGCCGGACGTGGCGGCCGGGACGAGTGGGTGGACATGGGACGGCTCTGGGGCATGATCTCGTGGTTGATCATGACGGCGGGCCTGCTGCTGGGTGCCTGGTGGGCATACACCATCCTCGGGTGGGGAGGCTACTGGGCCTGGGACCCGGTCGAGAACTCGGCGCTCATGCCGTGGCTGGCCATGACCGCCTTCGTGCACTCCATCATGGTCCAGAAGCGGCGCGGCATGTTCCGGATGTGGAACATGGTCCTGATCATCGTCGCCTTCACGCTGGCGCAGATGGGTATGTTCATCAATCGCGGCGGACCCGTCCCGTCGGTGCACTCCTTCGCTCAGTCGACGATGGGGTGGCTCTTCCTGTTCTTCATGGCGACGACGCTCGTAGGGTCGATGGCCGCGTTCGTGTGGCGCATGGACACGCTCAAGAGCCGGGCGAGGCTGGACGCCGTGCTATCCCGAGAGGGCATTTTTCTGGTCCAGAACGTCCTGTTCCTTGCGGTAGCGTTCGTTACCCTGTGGGGGACCGTGTTCCCGATCTTCTCGGAGGCGGCCCAGGGCACCACCGTCACGGTCGGGCGGCCCTTCTTCGACCGCGTGAACGGCCCCATTCTCCTGGTGCTGGTACTGCTGATGGGGGTAGGGCCCCTGCTGCCCTGGAGAAGGGCCAGCCCGAGGGTCCTCGTCCGGGTCTTGCGGTTGCCCGTGAGCGCGGGAGTCATCACGGCGGTCGTTCTGGTCACCCTTGGCCTGCGACAGCCGGTGGCCGTGATGGCCTTCGCCATCTGCGGCCTCGTCGTGGCCGGCATCCTCCACGAGTGGGCCCGCGGGACCCGGTCGCGCCACCGCAAGGGCGAGGCCTACCCGGTGGCCTTGGCCCGCCTGTTGGCGGCCAACCGGCCTCGTTATGGGGGCTATATGGTCCATCTCGGCATCATGATGCTGGCGGTCGGCGCCATCGGCTCATCCTTCTTCAGCGCCCAGCGCGACCTGGCCATGCGGCCGGGGGACGAGGAGACCTTCGGCGGCTATACCTTCCGCTACTTGGGCGTAACCTCGTCGGAATTTGCAGACCGGGAGGAACAGGTCGCGGAGTTCGAGGTCTACTCCGGCGACAACTACCTGGGGATCATGAGGCCCTTCAGGACCGTATATCCCTCGTTCAATATCGCGGCAACTCGTGGCGCTATCAGGAGCACCCCCATCGAGGACTTCTACATCGTGCCCTCTGAGTTCGGCGACGACGGGCAGGCCGTCTTCCGGGTCCTCGTAAACCCCATGGTGTGGTGGATGTGGGCCTCCGGCCCTATGCTGGTCCTGGGAGTGCTCTTCGCCCTGTCGCCGCAGCGGCAGCCGGCCCCGGCGACCCTGCGTGTCCCCGCCTTCGTGGAGACCTCCCGGGTGTGACCGAGCCATGCTCGTCCTGATCGCCCTTCTGCTCGCTCTCGTCCCGGCCATTGCCGTCCTTTACCCGGTGCTGCGCGGGCTCGGCAGCGACGAGCCGGTAGAGGACGAGGGCGCGCCGCAGGCGGAGCTGGCCCGCAGGTGGGACGCCGCACTGGCCGGCCTGAGGACCACGGAACTCGAGCACGCCGTCGGCAACCTGTCCGAAGAGGACTACCTTTGGCTGCGAGAACGGTACATGACGGAGACCGCGTTGGTCATGAAGGCGTTGGAGATCGAGGAGTCACAGCAGCGGGCGCTGCTGTCGCGGATCGAGCACGAGGTCCAACGGACTCGGGCCCAGTCTCTTGGGGTGGAAGGCGAGGGCCCGGAGACGGCTCGTGGCCCTGAGAAGGCGGCTGGTGGATAGGGGACACCTGTTGTTGGGCCTGCTCGCCTTGCTCCCGACGCTCACTGCGCTGGTAGCTCCTCCAGCGGTTCACGCGCAGGACCAGGAAACGTCGATCGAAGGCCGGGTCGTCAACGTCACACCGGGGGGCGGCGCGGTCGGCGGGCTCACGGTCCTGCTTCATCAGCAGGACCAAGGCGGCGTGCCGTTTGCAACCGTCGAGGTCACCACCGACGACGAGGGGCGGTTCCGCTTCGACGCGGCCGAGTACGACCCGACCTTCGCCTACGGCATCTCCCTGACCTACCAGGACGCCATTTACGTGCTCGACGTAGACCTGTCCAATGGTGACCCGGGACCGATCACGTTGGAGGTATACGACTCCTCCGACGATGACGAGGCGCTGTCGGCGTCTCTCGCCTCGGTGCTGTTCGCGTGGGCGGACAGCGCCGACCAGACCGTCTCGACCCTGGAGATCGTGAAGATCGTCAACCGCTCGGACCACACGTATGTGCCGGGGTCGGACGTCATGGGCTTCCTGAGGTTCGGCCTACCGCCCGGCGCACAGGGGCTCCGAGTCGATACGGCCCTGCCGGGGGCGGACTTCATCGTGGTGGACAAAGGCTTCGCCCTACTGGCCAGCATTCCTCCCGGCGAGCACGAGGTCATGTACACCTACCGCTTCCCCTATACAGGGACGGCGGTGGAGTTCACCAAGTCGCTCCGCTATGGCGCCGAACTGCTCCGGGTGCTCGCACCCGAGGAGGCGTTGAGTCTGTCGGGGAGAGAGCTTGGCGAAGTGGAGACCGTGACGATCGGCGAGCGCCGGTACCGTCTACTTCAGGCGACGGGACTCCCGAAAGGGGCGCAGTTCTCGGTGCGACTGGACGGGCTGCCTGAAGCGTTGCCGGGACAGCGACCCGAAGCGATCGTACAGTCGTCGGACCGCCGTCTGGACGAGGTCCGCTTCGAGTACATTGCCCCGGTGGCCCTGGGCATGTTGATGGCTTCGATCATCGGTTTCGTCTTCTGGAGGCGGGCCAACGAGCGCCGGTGACCGCCCGCGGGCGCCGTTTCAGGCGAGGAGAGCCAGACCGTCCGCCGCATGATCGCCGACCTCGAGCCGAGGTTTCGGGCGCGACAGTCCCACTTATTGCATCGGGGAGAAGGCCGCAGGCCAGAGGATCTTGGTCACCTGTGTGGTGGGGGGCGTGGGCGCCTTCGGCGGCCAGATGCCCCGGTCCCGGGCCTCTTTGCGTATCCGCAGGCGCTCCTCGAAGCTCGAGTAAGCCCACATGCTCACGAAGTTGTTCACACCCCCGAAGTCCGAGTACCAGCATCCGGCCATGGGCGATAGCTTCTCCCGCTCGGGGATGGCATCGGCCCAGGCATCCAGCACGTCGGGGATCACCTCCTGGGGGTAGGAGTAGATACGCATCTCGTACATCGGCCCTATCCTGCGCGGCTCCATCAGTGCCATGAACGGCGCCGGAAAGTAGATCTCGGACTTCATGCCTACGATGACGTTCCCCGACTGAGGCGGCCACACGGTACCGCCCTCCGCAGACTCGACCAGCCGCCTGATCTCGGTCCTCTGCTCCAGGTCCTCGTAGGGCCATATTGCGACCATCTGGTTCAGGGGGCCGACCTCCGTGTACCAGTGGCCCGCCATCTTCGAGTATTTCATGCGGCCCTCGATCCTCTCTGCGAAGGCCCTGTGATAGTCGGGGACCTTTCCCGTCCTCAGGTCGTAGGTGCGGAACTCATAGATCATTGCGGCACTCCTGAAGGCTCTTCCGTGGCGCGGCCGGCAGCGCGTAGCCTATTGACGCTCCGTCCCCGTGTCAACACCACCCATCCGTGACTCAGCGGGGTATCGTACATGATGTAGAGTACGGGGCAGTCATGCGCCCCCGGCTCAGCGGATGAATATGGCACGACCGCGCTGCAAGACCGGCCCCGTCTTGATAGTGCTGGCCCTGGTGGCCGCGCTGCTCCTGGTGGCGGCGTGCGGACGAGACGACGCCGGACCCGAAAGGGGACCCCAACAGACGGTCGTCTCGGCAGATGCCGAGCCTGACCCGAATCCGCCGGTCCTGGCCGAGCGTTCCGGGCCGGTCAGCGCTCCCAGGACCTCCCAGTCCTCTCAGGCATCCACCTCGGTCGTCTCGGGCCTCGTCAACAGGCGGGACCCGGCCCCGGAGCTCCAGGGCACCGGCGGGTGGCTGAACTCCGAGCCTTTCACACTGCGCAGCCAGGAGGGCAAGGTAGTCCTGGTGGACTTCTGGACCTACTCCTGCGTCAACTGCCTCCGGACCCTGCCCTACCTCAGGTCGTGGTACCAGAAGTACGCCGACAAAGGCCTGGTGGTCCTGGGGGTCCACTCGCCGGAGTTCGAGTTCGAGAAGGTCCTGGAGAACGTCGCCACGGCCGTGGAGGACCTGGGCATCGCGTACGCCGTCGTGCAGGACAACGAGTTCGAGACATGGCGGGCGTTCGACAACCACTTCTGGCCGGCCAAGTACCTGATAGACAAGGACGGCAACATCCGGTACGTGCGGCACGGGGAAGGGGCCTACGACGAGACCGAGGACAAGATACGCGAGCTCCTCGCGGAGGCCGGGTTCGACGTGAGCGACATCCCTCCTCATACGGAGCCGTCGCCCACTATAGACCCCAACATCAAGTTCATACGGGACCCGGCAGCGGGGCTGACCCGGGAGCTGTACGCGGGGTTCAGGCGGAACCAGAGAGCGGTCCAGGAGTTCCTCCGCCCGTGGGTCCTCCACAGCGAGTTCGACTCAGAACCCAGCTCGGACATCCTCTACAAGGACCCTGGAGGACACGAGAGCGGCTACCTTTATCTGGAGGGGCTCTGGCGGAACCAGCCTGAGAGCCTGGTCCACGCCCGCGAGACCGATACCTACACCGACTACCTCGCGATGAGGTTCTACGGCACCAGCGCCAACTCGGTGATGGCGCCGGGACCGACCGGCCCATCGACGGTGTGGCTTACGATCGACGGCGGGCCGGTACCGGAGGAGTGGGCGGGAGCCGACGTCCTGTTCGACACATCGGGGAACAGCTATCTACTGGTGAACGAGTCCCGCATGTACCGGTTGATTGAGCTCCCTCGGTACGGGGGCCACGAGCTGAGACTCGCGACCGACGCACCGGGGCTGGAGCTGTTCGCCTTCACCTTCGGCAGCTACGAGAGCGGACCGTAGTGGGGACGGTACTGCTTTCCTAAGCCCTTCGGCTTTGCCCAGGATAAACTCCGCGAAGAATCTGAGGAGCGGGGGCTCGCCCAACTGATGTCGTCCATGTCGGTTGCCTGCGGCACCCTAAAGGATGACAATCCCAGTTGGCCCTGAAGAGCCTGTCCTGAGCTTATCGAATGGGCCAGACCACGTCACTAATGGTGGGCTCGGCCTTCAGGCCGACCCGTGACACCTATTTTCGTGGGAACGACAGAGAAGGCCAGCCCGAATCGACCTGGGTAGGGGCACAGCATGCTGTGCCCCTAGGTGCGTTCCGGGAAAGGCGCGTCCGGTCCCCGTCAGGCGCGCTGGGCCTCGGCGCTCTCACGTTCCACGCGCTGGGCATACTCGGTAGACAGCATGCCCATCACAACGGAGTCGAACCTGGACCCCTCGTGGGGGCGGCTCTTTCGAAGCGTGCCCTCGTGGACGAACCCGATGTGCGTGAAGAGGGTCATCGCCGCGGTATTGTACTCGGGCACGTCCACCCATATGCGGTAGAGCCCATACTCGTTGAACGCCACGTCCAAAGCCGCCTTAGTGGCAGCGGTACCGTAGCCCTGGTGCCACCTGTCCGCCCGTCCGATGAGGATGGAGAGTTGGCCGTCTCCCAGGGACTCCTCTACAGCGAAGTGGATCTCACCGATGTGCTCGCCCTCTTCCGATCTGATGGAGAGGATCCTGTGCTCGGGATTGTCGAAGACCCGCTTCCACTCCTCGTCCGATGCCCGCTCCATCTCCGCCGGGTGGTAGCCCAGATGCGCCGGGTCACCATACGCGTAACGCCCGAACCAGCTCTCTGAGACCTCCTCGACCTCCAGCCACTGGCGGATGCGCGACACGTCCTCTTTGGTAACGGGTGTCAGTGTAACGATATGATGGTGTGGCATGGTACTCCTCCTTCCGGTGGTAGGCGGTTGGAAGACCTCCGGCCTGGGAAAGAGATTCGGTCGGCCGGTGCCGAAATGGTAGCAGAGACGGTGACCCCGCGCAACGCCGGACCGGACTCCAGGCAAGTACAGTTCCCAGTCGTCCCGTACTACAATCCGAGCAGCTCTGAATACGCGACGAGAGGCGGGTGAATGGCAGAGGCGTGGCTGGTAACGGGCATCCCCGGGGCGGGCAAGTCGACCGTGGCTCACAGGTTAGCCCAGAGGTTTGGGCGAGGCGTCTACATCCCCGGCGACCAGGTACATGACATGATAGTCAGCGGCCAAGTCGAGCCCGATGGCGAATCGAGGCGTGAGGCGGAACGGCAGATCGGTCTAACCCAGCGCAACTGCTGTCAGCTAGCCCAGTCCTTCAGCGATGCTGAGTTTATTCCCGTACTTGACTGGGTGGTCCGCCAGGGAGGGGACCTGGCGGCGTTCCTACAGGGTCTGTCGGGACTCACCGTCCATCTGGTAGTGCTTGCTCCGACGCTCTCAACCGTCGCGCGCCGGAAGCCGCTTGCCGCTGAGCGGTGGGGTTACCTGGAGCGAGATATGACGCGTGACCTGACGGGCCTCGGCCCGTGGGTGAACTCGAGCGAGCTCGATGTCGACCAGACGGTAGACAACGTCCTGGCGAACAAGGCCGAAGCCAGACTGGAGTAAGAGACTAAATCAAAAACCCTTCTTCACCGAACCCTCAGCCTGAGCCGCGCCTGACCAAATATCGACCGTACCCTAGAAGGGCATGGCATCAGGGTACGCGGGGAACGATGCCGCAGCGTCCAGGCTGCGGTACATCAAGAGGGTCTCGTCTGGATGGTCTACTTCTCAGAGCCCCGCTGGTAGACCTGTATACGGTGGCGGGAGCTCTCGGTGACGTAAAGCCGCCCCTCGTCATCCAGCTTCACCGACACCGGGCCCCAGAAGTATGACTCGGTCTGGGCCGACACCTGGTGCGGAGTCAGGCCAGGTGGCAGCTTGGGGTGGTGATTGGCCCTCCGGCGCTTCTCCATCATATCCGGCTCGCCCTCATGCCAGGCCTCGGCCCACCTGGACAGGGTAGCCTGACCCCTGAGTTTCAGGAGGAAGCTCCCGTCGGGACCCAGTACCTGCACACGCTCGTTGCCCCAGTCGGCTATGTATATGTAACCCTCAGCGTCCACCGCGACGGACGAAGGTCTGTGGAACTGCCCGTCGCCGTCTCCGGACTCTCCGTAGCCGGCCACAGGCTCGCCCTCGGATGTGAACCTCTGGACGCGGTCGTTGCGCCAGTCGGCCACGTAGACGTCGCCATCCGGGGCCACCGTGACTCCCCACGGCATGTTGAGCCGGCCGGGCCCGTCTCCGAGTCCACCCCAGCCGGTCAGATAGCGCCCGTCAGGGGTGAACTTTTGCACGCGGTGGTTGTGCTGGTCCGCGATGTAGACGTTGTCATCGCCGTCGATGGCGATCCCGGACGGGCCCTTGAGTTGCCCGTCGCCTTCACCGAGCTCACCCCACATGTCCTGGACTCTGCCCTCGGTGTCGAAAAGCGTGACCCTGTGGTTGTACTCGTCGGTGACATGGAGCCTCTCACGGCTGTCGAAGGCCATAGCCACCGGGAGCACGAGCTGCCCCTCGTCCTGGCCGAAGCCGTGTCCGAACTCGCCCAGATACTCCTCGTCGAAGTTGAAGATGCCGACGCGTATGCAGGTGTCGTCGTATGGATCGACATTGATGGGCGCGTCGTGCCGGTTGATGGCAAAGATGCGGCCGCCCCGACCGAAGGCGATGTCGTAGGGGTTGGAGAAGCCAACACCGTTGGTCCCGACGTTGACGAGGCCGATGGTCTTGACGTATTCGAGCGTCAGCGTTTTCGTCTCTAACGTCGCCATATCGATCAGTGCCACCTCGGAAAGATGGACTACGCTCCCGGACCAGCTGGGTTAACCCC
>JADFHV010000301.1 GCA_022566975.1 Chloroflexota bacterium | reverse complement strand
TCTATCTGACGCCCCAGCTACTGCTCACCACACGGCGGCGATCCTTGAGTCCCTGCTGACAGACCAAGGTGACATCATAGCTAGGAGTGCTACAGCACCGGCCAAGCTTGTTGTAGGAGCGGATAAGACACTCCTTATGGCTCTTGCCGCTGAGACACTGGGGGTAAAATGGGCGGCCCGTGCAGGTGTGGCTCAACTAGCTGACGTGGCGGCTGCTACCGTGGAGGAGGCCTCTGAGATTTTAACCGGGCTGCCGGCGGAAGAGGCCGCGGACATCCTGGAAGCCATCGAGCCGGACACGGCCGCGGACATCCTGGAGGTAACGGACCCCACGGAGGCGGCTGACATCGTCGAGTAGATGGTTGTCGATGCCGCCGCAGATGTGGTTGAGGAGATGACCGATGCAACCGCGGCCAGCATGATGGACGAGGTCGAAGCGGAGGCGGGCGGCGCTATCATGGAGACGGTGGACCTGGACACCCGGGTATCGCTGGTGGAGAACATGTCCACGGAGGCCCTGACCGAAGCCCTGCCGGAGATGAGCCCGGATGCGCTGTTCGAGATACCACTGGAGACCCTGTTCGAGAACCTTCCGCAGGTGCCCGCCGAGCAGCTGGCCATCGAGGACCCTCCAGATGTCGATCCAGACCTACCGGCGCCGGTGGTGGTCCAGGTGAGCCCAACCCTGGCGGTCTACACGATCCCGGGGACCGGCGTGCTGGTCTGGGTCAGTCTCATTGGGTCGCCCGCTCCAATCATGTCGGTCCTGGGCAAGTTTACCCGGGAGATCGCCGATGTCCGAGTCTCGGTGGAGGACCTGGATCCGGCGTCGGCAGGACTACCCGCGTTGCCAGAGGGCCAGGTGGTGAACTCCATATTCAGCATCTCCTTTGAGAATGTTGACCCTGACGATTTACTGGCCGCTCATGCGACGATATTCGTGGAACAGAGCTGGATAGATGCCCTCGACATCCACAAGTGGTCTATCGTGCTCAACCGCCTGGACGAGCAGCGCAACGTCTGGGTCCCGTTCCCCACCAAACAGGTACGTGAAGAGGAGGGCCGCGTAATCTATACGGTGGCGCTCCCGGGGTTCTCGATCCTCGCCCTCTCCGGTTCGACCGACGTTCCGGAGCCCGTATTTAGCCTCGCCAACCTGGCGATCAGTCCCGAGTCTCCCAGGGCCGATCAGGATGTCACCATAAGCGGCTCAGTGACCAACACCAGCGCGACGCAACAGGTGTTCCCGGCGAGCCTGTATCTCAACGATACATTAGAGGCCACTCAGACCGTTTTGCTGGGCGCCAACGAAACGCTGGACTTCGAGTTCACCACGCGTCAGCCCGAGGGGACCTACCGGGTGCGCGTGGACCGGCTACAGGGCGCGTTCGACGTTAGTCCCGCTCTGCTGCCCGCTACAGCAACGCCGACGCCGGTCCCGACGGCAACGCCGACGCCGGTTCCGACGGCAACACCGACGCCGGTCCCGACGGCAACACCGACGCCGGTCCCGACAGCGACGGCGACAGCCGTGCCTACGGCGACACCGGTGCCTACAGCGACGGCGACACCCGTGCCGACGGCCACAGCGACACCGACTCCCGTACCGCCACCACCAGAAGAGGAAGACGATGGCCTGTCTTATATTTGGTGGATCGTCCTTGGCGTCTTGGCCGTTGTCGCCGCTTTGTTCATATGGCGGCGGAGACGGCGACGCGCAACCTAGCCAGGTCTGACATCCCGTTCCTGGGGCGTCTTTCCCCCGGCTACAGTCGACGTGCCCTACCCCCAGCACAGGCGCTGACGGAGCACACAAGGCGCGTCTTGAGCCATTCAGGCGCTGTGTCTTCCCTGTGCCCCTCGGCGTAGCGTACGATGAGCTCGAGGCCGGGAAGTTGTCCTCGGCCTCTGGCCGCCTGGCCTGCCATTGGTCGAGAGCTATTCATCGCCGACCTACCCCTACCGTGCCACCGCCGAGGCCCTTCTTGCCGGTCTGGAGGCGCTGCAGGCGGCCTGGGGCCCACCAGGGCCCTTCGAGGACGCGAGGGGAGCGGCTGCCGGGTGCGCAGGAGGACTTCCTGGAGGCCGTGGACCGCCTGGCCGAATGCCGTCCCGGTTTACGGGAGATTTGAGCGAGGCCAAGCGTCGGTCGGACGAGGGAGCCCCAGACGCCCGGGCGAAGAACTGGCCCGGGCTTTTTTGCGCCCGGTCCCGATGCATCGGGACGAGAGGCCGCTTCCGTCCGATTTCATCGAGAGTCCTCGACGGGAGTCGGGACATCGGGAGTCCCGACAAAGTCGGACCTGGCATTGACCGGCGTGGGCCGCCTACGGGCGGCTTGGGCGCTGCTCCGC
>JADFHV010000030.1 GCA_022566975.1 Chloroflexota bacterium | reverse complement strand
GATCAGGGGGAAAACGCAGGTCTGAGAGGTTGACGGCGCTCCAACGCGCACGTCGTTGTATCTAACCCAACATGCGAAACCGCGACCGGTCAACGGATGTGGCGGAGCAACCGTCGGAGCTGGCGGTTGTCTGCGACGTCTGTAGCGAGACCAACGACGCCGGCCGGGAGTGGTGCTCCAAGTGCCGGTCTCGTCTTCCAGACGGCGTGGTGCCCAGGCGGGAGGCGGAGCGTGAGACTACCCACCGCAAGGGGGCGCGTAGCCGTCGCCGCATCCTCGGCTGGACGATTCTGGTCGGAGTCGGGCTGGCCCTGGTGGGCTGGTGGTCCGTAGGGAGGTACGGCCCGGTCTTTTTCACCTCGGAGCCGTCTACGACGCTCAGCGTAGTCGCCGGACCCGGCGACTGGCCGATGTACCAGCGAGACCCGGCGCACACCGGCTTCGCCGCTGACGTCCAATCGGTCCCTCGCGGCGTCCTGAAGTGGCGCTTAGATACAGGGAAGCAGCTCTTTGCGTCGCCGGCGGTGGTAGACGGCGTGGTCTATATTGGGACGGGCGATAAGAGACTGCTGGCCCTTGACGGGCAGAGCGGGGATGTCATCTGGGAGGTCCCCGTGGGGGACTCGGTCCACTCCACGCCCGCCGTCGCGGGGGATTTCGTCTTCTTCAGCCTGCGAGACGGCAGGGTGGTCGCGCTCGACAAGACGAGTGGCAGCCAGGTATGGGAGTACGATACGGGGAGCGTCATGGTCTCCTCACCGACGGTCACTGACGGCTTCCTCTACGTAGGTGCGGGCGACGGGACTTTCTACGCCCTGGACGCTGCGAACGGCAAGAAGATATGGAGCTTCTCGACCGATCGCTGGATCAGCGCGTCGCCCGCCGTCTTCGACGATGTCGTCGCCATCGTCTCCTATGACCAACGCCTCTACGTCTTCGACAGGCATAACGGAAGGCATAAGCTGCGCTTTGTCGTTACTGGAAGCCCTCGGGGGTCGGCGGCCTTCGGAGACGAACACCTCTTCATCGGAGACCCGGGGGGCACTCTAAAGGCCGTTGACTGGCACCGGAGCAACCTGCCCTTCGACAGCATAAGGATGCGGTTCCACAACCAGCTCTTCCTGTGGGGCATGGTGGGCTCGGCGCCGAAGCAGCGGGGCTTCGTCTGGGGCGTGAAGTCCGGCTCTGGCGTGTTCAGCACGCCTGCGGTGGGTGGGGGCAAGGTGTTCGTCACTGACTTCGTCGGCAGGCTTGTGGCGGTAGACGAAGGGACAGGTGAGCTTCTGTGGACGTACGACCGGGCCAGGCCCATATTGGCCTCACCCTCGGCAACCCTGGGCGTAGTGCTGGCGGGGGACACGGATGGGACGCTCCACGCGGTTGACGCGGGGACGGGCGAGCTGCTGTGGGAGTTTCGCACGGGGGCGCAGATCTCGGCCACGCCGGTGTTGGCCGGCGGGCTGATCTACCTGGCGTCAGAAGACGGCACGCTCTACGCGCTGGAATAGACGGGCACTCTTCCTGCTTCGTTGCGGCCCCGCTTTTTATCCTGCTGAGCGCGTTGCTGGAGCGACCGATGTCGCGCTGGAGGGCACAGGATGCTGTGCCCCTACCCCATCGTCATGGGTGGCGGACCGCATTCTCGCGGCACGACGATCGTGGTTGGAGTAGGTGTGTAGGGGCAGGCCTGCGTGTCTGCCCAGGGATCCGATTCCCAGGAGGTCTGGGAGAGCGGGGTACTTAGAGGCGGCGGCGGAGCTTGGGGTCGAGGACGTCCCGCAGGCCGTCGCCCATGAGGTTGATGGAGGTGACGGCTATGGCCAGCAAGAGTCCAGGGAAGAAAATCACCCACATTGCCTTGGTGATGAAGCTCCGGCCCTCGGCCATTACGTTGCCCCACGTGGCCTGGCTGGCCGGAGGAACGCCCGCCCCCAGGAAGCTCAGATACGCTTCGATGAGTATGGCTTGGGCCGCCACGAGGGTACCGAAGATGATAACGGGCGCTATCAGATTGGGGATGATGTGCCTTCCCAGCACACGTATCCAGCTGGCGCCTATGGCCCGGGCCGACTCGACGAAGACCTGCTCACGCAGGCTGAGCACCTGCGCCCGGGCTATCCTGGTCATACCCGGCGTATCCACTATGACTATCGCGGTGATTACCGTCCAGACGCCGGCCTCCAGGAGCATCATCAGGGCGATTGCCAGCAACAGGGTGGGGATGGCCATAAGGCCGTCCATGAACCTCATCAGTACGGCGTCCACAGGGCGGAAGTAGCCCGTGAGGGCACCGAGGACGGAGCCCAGGCCTATCGTGAAGACGGCCACGGTAAACCCTATGAACAGAGAGACCTTCCCGCCGTCCAGCGACCGGCTGAAGACGTCTCGTCCGAAGGCGTCGGAGCCGAACCAGTAGTCGGCCCCCGGCGCGACGAACCGGTCATCCATATGGGTCTTGTTGGGGGGCGCCGCGCCCAACACATCTATGAGTAGAGGCGAGGCCAGGCTCAGCAGGACCATCGTGGTGATTATGACGATACCGACCGACATGGTGGGCTGCCGTCGCGCCGAGCGGGCCAGCTCCCGCGGGTCCGAAACCGCTCGTGCCACGTTGCGGCCGATGCGGACCAGGCCGGATGCCGGTGTCTCCTCCAGCGCTCTGAGGGCTTCGCGGGCCATCAGTACCTTATCCTCGGGTCAAGGTATGCGTAGAGGATATCGATCATCAGATTTACATATACGAACCCGGCGGCAAACAGGACGATCATCCCCTGGATGATGGGGTAGTCCCTGGTTTGTATGGCCTCGGCGGCCAGCCGGCCCATGCCGGGAATGGCGAAGACGTTCTCAGTCACCACGGAGCCGGAAAGCAGTCCGGCGAGACCCAGCCCTATGATCGTCATGATGGGCAGCCCAGCGTTCCTGAGGGCGTGGCGCACCAGCACGACCTTCTCGCTCAGGCCCTTTGCCCGGGCCGTGCGCACGTAGTCCTCCTTGAGCACCTCCAGCACGCTGGCCCGGGTCATCCGGGCGATGGCGGCTATGCCTATCACGCCCAGGCTGAAAGCCGGGAGGATCAGGTGTTTGACGAACTGCCAGGGGTCGTCCTCAATCCGCACGTAGCGCGCCACGGGCAGTATCGGATCGTCCCGTCCGAAGGCCCACAGGCTGAATATCCATATGAGGATGTAGGCCAGCCAGAAGACGGGCACAGAATAGCCAACTGCGGCGAAGACCATGACCGCCCTATCGAAAACCGAGTTGGCCTTCCAGGCGGCCAGCACCCCTAGAGGGATGGCGACGCCGATGACGAAGAGCTCGGTAGTGATCAGTAGCGCCAGGGTGGGCTGAATCCGCCTCTTGACCAGGCTAAGCACGTCCTGGCCTGACCTGACGGACACGCCCAGATCGCCCTGGAACAGCCCGGTGGTCCAGTCCTTGAACTGGATGTGCAGTGGCTTATTGAGGCCCAGGGCCTCACGTACTTGCTGGTACTCTTCCTGAGTGGCCTCCATGCCGGCGATGAGCGTGGCAGGGTCACCGGGGATCAACCGCGCCCCGAAGAAGACGACCAGTAGCACTACCATCAGGACAGGGATGCTGGCCAGCAGCCTGCGTGTGATATACGGGAGCATTACCTGTCCTCTCCACCCCTCCGCATCCTACTTGTTCGGGCCGCTGGCTCTCTTGCGGCATTATAACCAAAGCTGCTGGCGGGGCGGTATCGGGAGAGAGCCAGCGGCAAGGGACTGGGCAATAAGAAGAGGCCCCGCTCCCGCGGGGGGAACGGGGCCTCTTTACCTCGCGTTTGGGCCTAGCCTAGTTTACCTAGGGTCCTCGGCCCTCTTGGCAGCGTTGCCCCACCACTGGTTCAGGTAGAGCGGCGAGCCGACTGGGTGGCCACGGACGTCCACGTCCCTGAGGTCCTTGTCCTGCATCCGGAGCTGGAAGAACTGGCCGAAGGTTACCCGGCGCGGGTCGCTCCAGGCTATGTCGGCCATCTTCTTGGTTATGGCCAGCTCATCCGTCCTGGACGTGGCGTTGGCGAAGTCCTTGCGTAGCTGGTCCATCTTGTCGCCGTTGTCATATCCGATACCCACGGGGTAGCCGAAGGTCCCGACGGCCTCGGCTATGTCCCCGGTGTAGGTCCGGTAGTGAGTTGCCACCAGGGGATGGTAAAGGTTCGAGCTGTTCCAGTTGGTGAAGATGTGCCAGTCCTTGCCGCTATTGGCGATGGCGATCTGGCCAGCCCAGTCCGTGGACGTGATCTTGGCGTTAATGCCCACGGCCGTGAGCTGCTCGAACAGCACCGGGGCCTGGGGGTGGATCGTGGGGAAGTCGGTCGGGTCGAGAATGATGATCTCTTCGCCGTTGTATCCCGCCTGCTCCAGGAGCGCCCTGGCCTTGTCGGGGTTGGCTTCGTTGTAGAGCTCGAGGTTGGTGCTGGGGTCCTCCCATGCCACGCCGCAGTGCTGGAGCGCCGGGCATAGCGTCCACAGCTTATCGGTCCCGTAGCCCTTCATGATCTCTTCGGCGTCGATGGCCGCCCGGATGGCGAGGCGCATCAGCCTGCCCTTCTCGGTGTAGCCGAGCAGCGGGTCGCCGAGGTTGAAGCCGATGTCCGGCTGGGCGCCTGGGACGCCGATGTGGACGGACACCTTGTCCGAGTTCTTCAGGGCCTCTTCGTAGAAGTCACCGGAGATCACGTCCAGGGAGTCAACCTCACCGGTCAGGACCGCGGCTACGCGCGTCTCCTGGTCCGGGATCTCGACGGTAATCATCCGGGCGAAGTAGCCCATCTTGGCGCCTGCGCGGTAGCTGGGCTCCTCTGTCCTGGGCACGTAAGCGTCGTAGCGGTCGATGATGACCTCGTTCCCCGGGTCCCAGCTAGTGAACTTGTAGGGGCCGGAGGCGTTGTACCGCAGGGCTACCGTGTCCGGCCACTCCTCGGCGATGTCCTGGGGCATGATCTGGGGCTGAGTGCCGCCGACGTAGCCGAGGGCCGTTACCAACAGGCTGGTGGGCGCGCTGAGGTGGATAATGAAGGTGTCGTCGTCGACCGCCTCGAAGCTCACGAAGAGGTCAGAAATCGTGGGGCCGAAGGAGCGGTCCTTGTTGAGGTATCGGACGATTATGCTGGCCTCCACGTCCGACGGCAGCGGCTTGCCACCGTCGTGCCAGCTGCGGCCATCCCTCAGCTTGAAGGTATAGTGGGCGCCGGTGCTGTCCTCTAATACCGTCCAGCTATCGGCCAGGTCGGGCATGAGGGTACCCGCGGCGTCCCACTGCATCAGGGACTCATTGAAGTGCCAGGAGACCCCCCGGCCGACGGCGGTGCCGGACATCATGGCGTCGAGGTTGCCCACGCTGCCCTGTGGCACCCATTTCAACACGCCGCCGAACCTGTTCTTGTTGAAGATGTCGGTATCGATGTCTCCGATCTCGGGGCCCGCCAGGATGTCGGTATAAGTAGAGAGGGGCGCGAGCATCGCGATGGGCACGGCCGTTGGAGCTGCCGTCTTCGGGACGACCGGCGTCGGAACAGCCGCAGGCTCAGCCTTCGGCGTGGCGGTGGGGGCTGCTGCAACAGGAGCAGAAGTAGGAGTAGGAGCGCTAGGAGCAACCTGCGCCCCATCGTCATCGTCGTCGTCGTCGCCGCCACAGGCCACCAAGGCCAGCGTCACTATCAGAGCAAACGACACCAGCCACATGGACCGCTTGTACATATCGCCCTCCTGACGTATCGTCACCTGGCAGTACTGGTCGAACCTATTTTGTCTGTCCGCATATCGAAAAACACCCTGCCCCGTCTTCACGGAGCCGGTGACCTTATACAGGAGAATGGGTCCTTTGTCAAGGCTAGGATACCGAGGTAGTGGCCATCCATGACCGGCTTCGGCACGGGGAGCGTCGCCGGTGTTCAAGCCGCGGAGCGTCACCGAGGGTAGCCCTTTCATGCTTCTACGGCCCGCAGGGGTTCACCGGTTTTCCAGGCGTCAGACGAGACCGACGGCCGGCACGAAGCCGGAGCCGGCCGGAGCGCCATTGACGTCGGGTGCTCTAGGCCGTAAGATACCGGCTCAGACCGGAAATTCATGAAAGAAGGAAGGGAGTCGAGATGCCGGATTACCAGAACTACGAGGCCTATTTCAACGGCGAGTGGGTGCCCTGGAAAGAGGTCCTGCTGTCGCCCGAGGACCGGGGATTCGGCGTCTCCGACGTGGTGTTCGACGTGGCACGGACGTTCAACGGCAAACCCTTCGTGCTGGATTACCACATCGACCGGCTGTACCGCTCACTCAAGTACCTTCGCATCGACTCCGGCCTCTCCGCCGACGAGATGACCGCGATCTGCGAGGAGGGGGTCCGCCGCAACGAAAAGCACCTCGAGGAAGCGGGTGACTTCACCATCAACCCATGGGTAACCAGAGGCCGGTCACTCGACGGGCCGGCCACGGTCTGCGTTGCCATCAAACCGGTCAACTTCCCGAGCTTCGCCAACTACTACCTCGAGGGGGCGCATGGCGTGGTAGCCAGGACCCGGAGCTACTCCAGCGATGTGATGGACCCGAAGGTAAAGCACCACAGCCGCCTGAACTTCGTGATGGCCGAGCTAGAGGCAAGGGATGTCGACCCCGAGGCCTACGCCATTCTCCTGGACATGGACGGGAACATGACCGAAGGCATCGGTTACAACGTCTGGCTGGTGAAGGACGGCGTCCTCAAGACGGCTACCGACCGCAGCATCCTGCAGGGCGTATCCCGAAAGGTGCTCATGGAGATAGCCGAGCAGCTTGGGGTCCCGGTGGTCGAGGAGGACCTTCAGCCCTACGACCTGTACACGGCGGACGAGGTCTTCTTCAGCAGGACGAGCCCGCGCATAACGCCGGTCAGCAAGGTCGACAACCGCCCTGTGGGCGATGAGTTCCCGGGCCCGATCACTCAGCAGCTCCTGGCGGCCCACAGCGAGAGGGTCGGTGTGGACATCGTTGGTCAGGCCCTTCACCACGCGGGTATCCAGAGCTAGTCCTTCCACGGCAGACCTTCATTATCGCCGCTGACGCGCCGCCCGAGAGCACCGGACCGCTCTCGGGCGGCGCGCTCTTTGTCGCAACTCATCACGGAGGTCGAGGCCGATGAGCGATGTCACAGGCAAGGCCCTCACCGTACGGGGTCCAGTCGAGCCCGACCGGCTCGGCCCCACGCTGATGCACGAGCACCTCTTCGTAGACCTGCGGAAGAGCCACCCTCCTTACCAGCGGACGACTGATCTTGAGGTGACGCCCAATTACGAGGTGACGAAGGAGGAGTTCCCAGCTACGGAGCTGGCGCTCTGGGGAGCGCCGTTGGGGCTGGGCAACCTTCACCTGGCACGCGCAGCTGCGCCGATAGCGGACAACTACCTCCTGGCCGACGAGGAGCTGGCGACCAAGGAGGTGATGGAGTACAAGAATCACGGCGGCGGTACCATCGTCGACGTGACCAGCATCGGCCTCAAGCGGGACCCCCTGGCCCTGCGCCGGGTATCCGAAGCCACCGGGCTCAACATAGTGATGGGTGCGAGCTGGTACCAGAAGCTGTACCACCCCTCCGACATGGACGAGCGCACGGTGGAGGAGATGACCGACGAGATAGTCCGTGACGTGACGGTCGGCGTCGACGGCACCGACGTCCGATCGGGGATCATCGGGGAGGTGGGCGTCAACGGGCGGCCTATCATCGAGAACGAGGTCAAGAGTGTTCGCGCATCCGCCCGGGCCAGCAGTCTCACAGGCGCGGCTATCAGCTTCCACGGTCCGATGGTCGCGGCCGAGAAGCACCGGGTGCTGGACATTGTCGAGGAGGAGGGGGCTGACCTGGGGCGGGTGGTCATGGGCCATTCGGACTCAATGGCGTACGACGACCTCCCCCTCGCTATCGAGCTCCTGAGCCGCGGAGTCTACATAGAGCTGGACATGATAGGCAGGGAGACAGTCCTGGGCCTGAGCCTCACGGCCAAGGACGTTGTGTCCATACCGAAGCTGATAGCTGCGGGCTACGAGGACCGCATCGTCCTTAGCCACGACGTCTGCTGGAAGACCCAACTGAAGTACTACGGGGGCTCCGGCTACTCCTTCATACTGGAGAAGTTCCTCCCGCACCTGCGGGAAACGGGTGTTACCAACGAGCAGATCGACAAGATGATGGTGGAGAACCCCAGGCGGATACTCACCTTTGTGGAGCCGCGGTAGCTTCCGTCTCGTCCTAACGCCCGAGGCCAAGATTCGAGGCACCGACATGAAGACGCCTACGTGGCAGTACTTCTCGCTGGACGAGTACCGGGCCCGCATGGACGCCCTGCGGCGACGCATGCAGGAGAAGGGCGTCGATGCCATGCTGGTCCACACGCCGGAGAACCTCTACTACCTGACCGGCTACCAGACGCCCGGCTACTACTGGTACCAGACTCTGGTGGTGCCGTTGGACAGGGAGCCCGTGTTCATCACACGTCTGCTGGAGGACGCCAACGTCCAGCACCTCTCCTGGGTGGAGGAGAGCCGGCCCTACGGGGACTCCGACGACTGGACCGCCAAGACGCGGGAGGTCGTAGAGGAGCTCGGGCTCGGGTCGAGGCGAATCGGGATCGAGAAAGACTCGTGGTTCATCACCCTGCGCGACTTCGAGAGCCTTTCGTCGGGCCTGGCGTCGGCTACCTTTGTCGACTGCTCTGGTCTGGTAGAGGAGGGCCGGATGATCAAGTCGCCCGCGGAGCTGGAGTACATGCGGCAGGCGGCGAGAGCGGCCGAGGCCGGTATCAGGGCGGGCGTCGAGGCGTGCGCCGTGGGAGTCAGCGAGAACGACGTATCAGCGGCCATCCACGACGCCCAGATCAGGGCCGGCAGCGAGTATACGGGGCTTCCGCTGTTTATCACCTCGGGGCCCAGGTCGGCCCTGGGCCACGCCACCTGGTACCGGCAGGAGTTGAAGGCCGGCGACACGGTGTTCCTGGAGATACCCGGCTGCGTGAACCGTTACCACGCGGCGATGATGCGCAACGTTTTTTTGGGCGAGCCTTCGGAACGTATGCTCAAGGCGACGGAGGCCGTAGTCGGGGCGCTTGAGGAGACGATAGGGTTCATCAAGCCGGGGGTGACGGCCCACGACGCCCACGGGTTCTGCGCTCGAACGATAGCCGACGCCGGGTTGGGGGTGACGATGGACCACCGGACGGCCTACTCCATAGGGATCGGCTTCGCTCCCGACTGGGGCGAGGGGCAGATCATCAGCATCAACGAGGGGGAGCACCGGCCCCTCCAGGCGGGTATGACCTTCCACCTTATCCCGCTCGTCTATATTCCTGGACTGACCTCCGTGGGGGTCAGCGAGACGGTGCTGGTGACGGAGAGCGGCTGTGAGGCGCTGACGGCCAACGTCGACCGAAAGCTGTTCGTGCGCTGATAGAAAGAGCCCCAGCTCGTCGAGCCGGGGCTCTTCGACCCTGCGGCCTGGCTGTTCCGCTATGGAGTCACGATCAGCTTGCCCACCATGCCGGCTTCCTTGTGCCCGGCGAGGCGTGAGCCGCCACCATGGCCTCGTCATGGTTTCCGCCGCCAGCGTCTGCATGGGTCTCACCTGAGACGACCTCGATCTCCTCAGCCGGTATCCCGGCGACCTCGACGTCGTGGACCGCGCGTCCGTCGTTGACCAGTGTCAGCATCACGCGCTCCCCGACGGCGACCTCGATCACGGCCGGGTCGAACCTCCAAGGCCTGCCCTCGATCACGTTCAACGCTATCTCGACGACATCCGCTCCGCGCACATCCGCGTCGTGTTCGTGTACGTGGGCCGGGAGTGCCGGATTCCGCCCTGGCCCCGGTACCTTCGTAATCTCGCCCGAAGATATGGTTGTGTTGCCCTCCGGCGACCCACCGCCGGCTACCGCCAGCACCGCCACGGTGACTATGGCCGCGATCGTTGCCAACGGCACGATGCCTACCGCCATCGCCATTAGAACCCTGGGCACACGGCTTCGCTTATTCTCCATCTCCGACCTCCTAAGTCCGTCCTGACGAACCCGATGCTTCTTCATTGAGCCGCGTCGTCTGGCGCTCAGCTTTCCATTAGACCAGACGACCGCGTGGGCCGCAGCCCAGATCAAGAGGAGCGCGGCCGTCCCCACCAGAAGCCCCGTGACTATTCCCGAAAACATCGCTACCATGATCTCTCTCCTCCTTGTTCTTCTCTCCCACTTCCATGCTAGCGATGGCCCGCGCGCCGCATAACCTCCAAGCGGGTAGTCAACGGGTAGTTCTGAAATCAAAAAGGGCAGCCGACTGGCTGCCCTTTGGGGTAGGGCGGGCCTACCCGGAGCGGGAGATGGACGCTACCGGGAGGTCCGGTCGCGGCGGGCCGCCCAGGCGATGACCTGGGCGCGGTTCTGAAGGTGGAGCTTGTCGAGGATGTTCTTCATGTGGTACTTGACTGTGTTATCGCTGATGTAGAGTCTTTCCGCCGCCTCTTTGTTGGTCAGACCCTGGGCCACCAGGTCCAGGACCTCCTGCTCTCGGACGCTCAGCGGGCCACCTTCTTCCGCCTCTCCTACCTTCTGAGCCTGGTCTCGGAACTCGTCGAGAAGCTTGCCCGCCAGGCGTGTCGGTAGGACTGCCTCTCCGCGCTGGGTAGCATCTAGAGCCTCGAAAAACTGCTCCGATTCGAGGTCCTTCAGCAGGTACCCGTGGGCGCCGCTCTTGACCGCCTCGAACAGGTCCTGCTCGTCGTCCGACACGGTCAGCATGACGATCTTGATGTCTGGATGCCGCGCCTTGATCAGCCGCGTGGCTTCCAGTCCGCCCATCTTCGGCATCCGAATGTCCATCAGGACCAGGTCAGGAGCGGCGTCGGCCACGATGTCCAGCGCTCCTGGCCATCACCGGCTTCGGCGACGACCTGATGGCCTCTGGCCCTCAGCAGCGAGGCGATCCCGTTGCGGACCAGCGGGCGGTCGTCTACGAGCATCACCCTCATGGCGCACCGTCGGTAGAAACCGCCGTCGTCGGGACGGTCAGGCGAGCGTGGACCGTTGTGCCGCGACCGGCCTCGCTCTCGATCTCGAAGTCCCCCCCGACTGCCGCGGCGCGCTCCTGCATCGTCTGGAGGCCGAGATGTGGCCACTCGCCTCTCTTCACCGCCAACGGGTTGAAGCCCCGGCCATCGTCCTTGACTTCAATGTGCAGGTCGTCGCCTGTGTGGGTGAAGCTGACCCAGATATTGTCTGCCTCGGCGTGCTTGCGGACGTTGGTCAGGGCCTCCTGCACTATCCTGATGAGCTGGACCTCCTGCAGCGGGGTGAGGGCGAACCCGGACGAGCCCACACCCCATGTCATACTAACGGTACCATCGAAGCGCTGCTGGTACTCCTCGATGTACTCCTCGAGAGCCTCCTTGAGGCTCCGCCCGGCCCCCACCGAGGACCTGAGAGCGAGGATGCCTTCGCGTACGTCACCGTACACGTCGCGAGCGGCCTCGCTGAGCTCGCTCAATTGCTCTGAGGCCGTCGAGACGTCGCCGCTGGCCAGGAACTCTTGGACCGCCTGGGCCTTGGTGTTAACGTAGCTCAGGACCTGGGCCAGTCCGTCGTGCATCTCGTGGGAGATACGCTCTCGCTCGGTCTCCACGGCGAGGGCCTGGATCTGCTCGTAGAGCCGGGCGTTGTGGATGGCCACGGCCCCCTGGTTGGCGAAGAGTCGCACGACCTCCTCGTCGGATGCAGTGAAGGGCACGCCACCCGACTTTTCGGTCAGGTACAGGCTGCCTACCGGCTCTCCCCTGTATCGAATCGGTGCCCCGAGAAACGTGGTCATACTCGGGTGTCCGGA
>JADFHV010000300.1 GCA_022566975.1 Chloroflexota bacterium | reverse complement strand
CTCTGACGGAAACACCGTATGGGTGGGTTACTCAGACCATCAACTGAACCAACAGCCAGGCCAGCCCGAGCTCCTGCAGAGATTTTCCATCAGTGATGGCTCCCTCGTAGCAAACGTTCCCTCGGACAATGTGTGGGACCTGGCGTTCGACGGAGACCATGTCTGGAGTTCCAGCGACCTGGAGAACCGGGTCAGCAAGTATCGAGTGTCAGACGGACAGAAACTTGGACAATTCCAACCGAACGATGGAGGAGTATCGCTCGGCATCCTCTACGCCTTGGGACATGTGTGGGTTGCGAATTCGTTAGGGCCCAACAGTAAGAACGACGTTGTCACAAGAATCTGGCCCGGAGACTGAATAGCGCGTCCGATCCCGGCGAGAATTGCTGGGCCCCCAGCTCCAGGCCCCCTACGACCCCAAGAGCGAACGCGTCCGCTCGTAGGGGACCGGACGGCTGCTATAATCCCCCCATGACGACGCGGCTCCCCTCCCTGCTGGTGGACATCCGGGAGGGCGTGATCGACCTCGGTTGGGGCCATCCCTCTCCCAGGCTGCACCCTCTCGAAGCGATAAGAGAGGCGGCCGACCGTCTCTTTTCCCGAGGCGGCACCGAGCCGCTCCAGTACGGGGCCACCCAGGGCTACGGGCCCTACCTCGAGACGCTGGCGGAGTTCCTCTCCCGTCAGGAGTGCTACGGCATGTCCGTCGACCCGCGGTCGCTCTTCCTGACGGCCGGGGCCTCCCAGGGCCTGGACCTCACCTGCACCCTGTTCGCCCGGGAGGGCGACACCGTACTCGTCGAGGAGCCCACCTACTTTGTCGTCGAGAGGATATTCAGGGCCCATCACCTGGACGTGCGAGGCGTGCCCACGGACGGAGACGGACTGGACGTGGGTGCTCTGGAGGCGATGCTGGAGACCGGAGGGCTCAGGCCAAAACTCCTGTACACCATACCGTCTTACCACAATCCCACGGGCTCCGTGCTCCCGGAGTGCCGGAGGCGGAGGCTTGTCGAGCTTGCGCACAGGTTCGACTTCCTGGTGCTCGCCGACGAGGTGTACCAGATGGTCCACTTCGCCGACATCCCTCCCAGACCGGTCATCGCTTTCGATGACGGTAGCGATGGAAAGACCATCTCCTACGGCTCCTTTTCCAAGGTCCTCTCGCCCGGAATGAGGATAGGCTGGATCCACACCGCCCAGGGCACGGTGGACCGGTTCGCCGACGCCGCGGTGACCTTCAGCGGTGGAGGGTTCAACCACTTCGCGTCGGCCCTGGTAAGAGAGGTGATCGAACTGGGCCTGCTGGACGAGAACATCGGCAGGCTGAGGGCGGTCTATGCGCAGAGGGCGGACGCCATGGACCAGGCGATTCGGGAGCGCCTCGGCGACATTGTCGAGTTCCGCAAGCCGTCCGGCGGCTACTACTTCTGGCTGCGGTTTCCTGGGGGCCTTGACACCGTGGAGCTCCTGCCGCTGGCGGAGGAGCGCGGTGTTTCGTACAGGCCCGGAAATGCGTTCTCCGAGTCGGGCCGCTTTACCGACTTCCTCAGGCTGACATACACGCTGTACGAGAAGGACGAGCTGGAGGAGGGGATCAGGCGCCTGGCCGACGCGGTCGCGTCGTTCAAAGGCGGCTAGCCCCTGCTACGACGAATACACCGCCATGACGTTCATGGCCGCCTCTTTCAGCAGGTCGTATTCGCTGCGTCTCATGGCGCCGAAGATGCGCGTGCCTCGGTCCAGCTCCCGCCGGTAGGCGGCGGGGTCCATCGGCATGATGGCCGGCTCGACGGCCAGCCCGCGCGCCAGCGCCAGCTCGATGACGCCCTCGATGGCCGACAGGACCTCGGGGTGCTCCCACTGCCCGTGGTATCCCATGTCGACCGAGAGGTCGCCCGGTCCGAAGACGATGCCGTCGACGCCCTCTATCGACATTATAGCTCCGGCGTTCTCCACGGCCCTGGCCGACTCTATCTTTGGCAGGACCAGCATCGCCTCGTTGGCCTCCCGGCAGTAGCGGGCCACGTCGGTGTTGGCGTACCCCACGTTGGCGCCCATGGCCAGCCCCCGCTCGCCCAGTGGAGGGTACTTCATCCAGCGCACCATGTCGGCTACCTGCTCGGCGGTATCGGCGTGGGAGAGGATGATCCCCAGAGCGCCCGCGTCCAGCACTCGCGACACCAGGTCGCGCTCGGGCGAGACCACGGTAACCACCGGCGTCAGCCCGTTGTCCCGCGCCGAGACGAGGAAGCTCGTTAGCGTCTCGTTGTCCGGCATCCCGTGCTCGGTGTCGACGAGGACCAGGTCAAAGCCGGCCAGTGCAGCGATCTTGATCACCGACGGCCTTAGAGACTCGAAAACGGCCAACCCCGTGATGGGGCTGCCCGCCCTGAGTTTGTCTTTGGCGGG
>JADFHV010000029.1 GCA_022566975.1 Chloroflexota bacterium | reverse complement strand
AGGCTCGCTGAAATCGTGGGTAGCTACCCTCCGCAGGTCTACCTGGCGCCGTACCCTGGGATGGACGCCAAGATCGCTCTGGCCGCGCCCGGCAAGTTGCTTACGCTTAAAACCCTCGATGAGGACCAGATCCGCGAGTTCATCGCCCGTAATCTAGACAGGTGAGTGTCGGACGGCGCGTTTCGACCGAGGGTCGTCCCAGGTAGGGCAGACTCAGAACCCACCGGTACGCCCTCTGGCCTTGCGGGACAAGGAGGGCGGGTTTAAAACCCGCCCCTACGCGGACGGGCTCCGCAAGGTCAACGGCGACTACCGCGGGACCACGGGCAGGGTGATGTGGGAGGCGTACTCACCTCCGTGATACACGGTCTGGTCCGCCGCCTGCATCTCCGCGTCCATTCCAGGACGGTTCCCCGTGTTCAGGTTCCTATCGAAGCGCGGGAAGTTGCTGCTGGACACCTCTACCCGTAGTCTGTGCCCGACCTTGAAGACGTTGCTCGTCTCCCACAGATCGACGGTGTACTCGTACACCGTGCCGGGCTCGATCAGCGTCGGCTCCTCGATGGACTCCCGGAAACGCGCACGCCTCAGGCCCTCGCAGATGTTGATGGCCCGTCCGTCCGGGTGAACGTCCACGAGCGTCGCGGTGAAGTCTGTGTCGCGCGCGCTGGACGAGGCGTACAGGGTCATGGTGACAGGCCCCGTCACCTCGAGGTCCTGCTCCAGTGGCTGTGACGTATAGACGAGCACGTCGTCCCGGCGCTCGACGGGGCGACGATCGTGGGGCCCCACGTAGTCCACGTGCATCATAGGCCCGCCCATCGTGGGAACAGGATTGTCCGGATGGTACGAGTACCGGTCCTGCCCGGCGTCCTCGGGCCGATCTGAGCTCAGGGCCCCCGTTCCGTGCAGCGAGTTGGCGCGGCCGTCGCTGGAGATGTAGTAGCTCGTGTACTGCGTCCGCGCTAGAGGCCACTCGCTCTCGCTCCGCCAGACGTTCTCGCCCATAACGAAGATGCGTACCGCCGGCTCGTCATCGATGCCGTTGTCTATGCCGCGCAGCCGGCGGTCGTACCAGCGTAGCTGCTCGTCCACCATGTCCACGGCCCCTCCCTGCCCAAAGTCGACGTCGCCGAACGACTCCGCCGTCCCTATACCGCCATGGCTCCAGGGCCCAACCATAATCCGCGTCGTCCTCCTCGTCCCCTCCGACTGGGCTTTCGCCTTCCAGCCGATATACTGCTTGAATCCCTCATGGACGAGGGCGTCATACCAGCCGGTGATGAAGTAGGCTGGGGTGTCCACCTGGTCGTACTTGTCCCGGAGTCCGTACCGCTTCCAGAACTCGTCGTATGTGTAATGGCTGATTATGCCCCGGTACCAGGGTATCTCCGCGATGTCATCGAGCGCGGACACCAGCGGCAGCCGGCGGTAGATCTCCATCTCGTTCATGAGGGCGCGTGCGTCGGTCTGCAGCCCTCTGCCGATCCAGATGTGAAAGACCATGGCGACGTGAAGCTGGAGCGCTCCATCCACGTACTGGTGCCCGAAGTTGTCCTGCTGGCCGGCGATGGGCACCAGCGCCTTGACGTAGGGGCTTCGGAAGGGCGCAGGAAGCGTCTGGGTGAAACTCACGTAGGAGACACCGAAGGTGCCGATGCTCCCATCGCACCAGGGCTGCTCCCCGACCCATTGCTGGGTGTCGTAGCCGTCTTCGGCCTCGTGGATATAGGGCTCCCACAGCCCCTCGGAGTCGTAGCGTCCGCGACAGTCCTGCATCACCACGGCGTAGCCGGCCTCGACGAAACGGCGGGTCCACGCCAGGTCACGGTCCCCTTTGTTGTTGTAGATGGTCCGTATCAGCAGAGTGGGGTAGCGCCCGTCCTTTGTCGGTCTGTAGATGCAAGCCGACAGGCGGACGCCGTCCCGCATGGGCACCTTCACGTCTAGCTGGATGTATATCGGCTGCTGCAGTGTCATGTCGTTTTCCTTCCGGAGCTGAGTACCGTGCGTCTCGAGCTTCGGTCCTCTGACGCCGGGATGGCCTTCTTATGACGGGACCATCCCCGCGCATCCACGCCCGCCCAACCCGGCCCGGCTGCCCGTGTCAGGGTCCTCCCCCAAGAGCGGGTCAGACCGGCGAGGCGACAGCCTTCGTGACCGATGTCGAGGCGACTTTCGGACCCCAGCTCGGCATGACGGCACAGAACGTGTTCTCCTCCCCACCCGCGAAGACGAGGAGTATGTCGTCAGGCTCGGGCACCAGCGAGACGAAGCGGCCCTCGTCCCCCGGCTCCGGCCCGCCGTGGACCTGACCGGACCGCTTGAGATCCCGCAACGAACGCGTTAGCTGGGGGTGAAGTGCCCTTCTGAAATCGTCTTTTGTCCAGCCGTCCCAGACCGAGCTCTGGCCCGAGACGACGACCGCGACTTCGCCCTGGCGGACGACCCTGGAGGTGTCGCCGGTGGAGCCGACCGTGGACATGGACGTCCCCAGCGTCGAGGCGACGTCAGCGACGGTGGATATGATGGTCTCGGGGCCGCCGACCGTCCGCACCTGACGTGGCCCCTCGCACGCGAATACGGTAACCGCGCTTTCTTCCGCAGCAAGGCCACGCTCCACGTGAAGCGGTGTCCAGTGCGTGCGGTCTTCCGCCTCGGCAATACAGTAGCTGTACTTGCCTGGATGGCCGAGGACCGAGCGATCGAACAGGCCAGGGACGGCGGCGCAAGCGTTCATCAGGACCAGTCGCACGGCGCGGCCTATGGTGGCGTTGGCCCGGTTTCCGGGCCCGAACAGGTTGTTCCCCGAGTTGATACCCAGCTCTGTGACGACAGGGCCGTTCACTATGACGAGAATCCCCGCACCGCCGAGGCTCGAGGACGGCCCTACCAGGTTGAACGTCGGGTCCAGCATCGCCTCGGCGGCAGCCAGGACCACCGGGAAATATTCCGGGAGGCACCCGGCCATCACGGCGTTGGCGGCCACCTTCTCCACCGTGACCTCTCTCCGCCGCTCCGGCACCGAGCCTATTATGGATTCCCCGGGGCGACCGGCGAGATCGATGAACTGGCGCACCCGGTCCACTGTCGGCGGCACCACCGGGAGCCCATCGGTCCACCCCAGCTCGTAGCACCCCTCGATGGCCTGGACGGGGTCTTCCCAATCGACGGCATGAAGCTGGCTTCCGTTGGTGGTCAGCGGGGTGCCTCCCGGGCGTGAGCGTGGCGGGGGTAAGCTAGCACACCTGTATCGAGGGGTCAATGGAGATATGCGCGGCGCTTCCCCGGACTGAGATCGGGGCCTTACTCCCTCGCAAACTCGGGCTTTTAGTCCCAGGGCACCGGTTCCCACCCCTCATAGCCGTCTCTTGACAGGCCCCCAGCATATCCCATAGGCTTCCTGCGGGCCGGCGCCCGCCCATCCTGGAAGGTTCGCAGCCAGCCCAAACACCGCGAAAGGGAGCAGCATGGCATACGAGTTCAACCACGTCCATCTCAAGTCACCGGACCCGGAGAAGACCGCCAACTGGTACGTCAAGGCCTTCAACTTCAAGATCATCAGCGACACCGTTCGTGCGTACGGCGACAGGTTCATACGGTGCCAGACGGCGGACGGGGTTGTCGTCAACATCTCTGGCGCGCGGACCGACGAGCAGATGGGAGGCGGCGACGCCACCGTCCACTGGGGGATCGAGCACATCGGCATCAACGTGGACGACATCGACGCGGAGATCGAGCGGTTGAAGGGCCTTGGTGCCGACCTCATGGAGGGCCCGATCGACACCAACGGTCTGCGCATCGCCTTCATCAAGGCGCCCGACGACGTCCGCGTCGAGATCATGCAGTATTCCTGATCCGCACGTCCCTCTGAGGTCCCGGGGAGAAGGCCTTGACCTGCGCTAGCTGCGGCCATGAAAATGTCTCGGGCGCGCAGTTCTGCTCTCAGTGCGGCTCCAGACTAGGGGGCCCTGTTCAGGCGTCCCCGTACCGCCCATTCGGAAGCGAGCGGCCCGAACACGCCAGAGGAGACCTTCCGCCAAAGGAGCTCGGAGGACTGATAAGCGAGACCTTTGGGGTCTATTCGTCGAGCCTCTGGCCCTTCGCCTTGATTGCAGCCATCCCGGTCGTGCCCGCGGTCGTCTCAATAGCCACGCCGGTCTGGCTCACCGTGATTCTTACCATTGTCTTCTGGATGCTGACTCTGCTCGCCTACCCCGCGATCGCATACGGCGTGGCGCTGCACTACCTGGGCCAAGAGGTAAATGTGTCCCTGTGCTTCCGCCGCGCCTGGAACAGAGTAGTCTCATTGATCATCGCCAATCTGATTTTGCTGGTCGCGGTGATTGGGTGCCTGATACTCTTCCTCGTCGTGATTGGCATCCCACTACTCTTCTACATCTTCGTCAGCTGGTTTTTCTTCGGGCAGGCCATCATCCTCGAGGGCAAGGGCCCTACGGCTTCGATAGGGAGAAGCCGGGAGTTGGTCAAGGGAAGCTGGTGGCGGGTCTTCGGGCTCGGCGTCGGTTTCGTGCTCGTCATGCTGATGCTGTTTGTGGGCGCTCTCATAGTGATCGCTGCAGCGGTGCGCGCTCACCCCACGGCAGGCCAAATCGTCGCCGGTGTCTTCGAGATCTTCCTGTTCCCCATCGCTCCCATAGGGGCGACCCTCGTGTATTTTGATCTGCGCGTGAGGAAAGAGGGGTACAGCCTCGATACGATGGCCACGGAGGCGGGCGTGGCGCCCGCAGGTATGTAAGCCAAGCCAAAGGAGGACCAGATGGCCAGAAAGACGTTCTTCCCGAACCCGGACAACAAGCCGGTGGGATACTCTCCGGCGACGAGGGTCGGCGACGCGGTATTCGCGTCCGGACACGTCTCGGTGGACGCCGCCGGTAACGTCGTCGGCGAGGGCGACGCCGGGGCCCAGTCGGAGCAGGCCTTCAGCAACGTGGAGGCGGCGCTCAAAGCCGCAGGCGCGACCATGGACGACGTCACCAAGATCACCTGCTTCCTGGTCGACGTCGCCGACTACGACGCCTACGCGGCCGTGCGGCTCCGCCTCTTCCCCGAGAACGGGCCGGCCAGCAGCACCGTGGTAGTCAAGGAGCTGGTCAAGCCCGAATACCTGGTGGAGATAGAGGCGATCGCCGTCGTGGGGTAGAGGGTGCTCTCGCGCCCCTTCGACAAGCTCAGGGCGAACGGGTTTCCCCGCTCGCGGTGAGTTCATACGCATTCGTGGTGAGCTTATCGGACCACAACCTATACTCAGACCCGGGAGCTTAACGGATGGCTGAAGACTGCACCTTCTGCAAGATCGGTGGCGGAGAGATCAAGAGCGATTTTCTTCATCAAGACGAGCATTGCTTCGTGATCAGGGACATCGCTCCCAAGGCGCCCGTCCATCTCCTGATAATCCCCAACAGCCACTTTACATATCTGGCGGACCTGACGCCGGAGTTCTTCCCCGTGCTCGGCAGCATGTTCATCGCGGCTAAGGAGATGGCAGAGCGTGAAGGCGTCGCCAACGACGGCTATCGTCTCGTGATCAACCAAGGAGCCCATAGCGGCCAGCAGGTCCCCCATCTTCACCTGCATCTCCTGGGCGGCAAGCCCCTCGGCGGCATGGGTTAGCTCACGTGACCAGCCTCCCACGGGGCGTCGAGAAGCGACTTAGGGCCTTACCCGACGGGCTTCTGGAGCACATCGACCGAGTCAAGGCGGAGGCGAAAGCGCTGGCCGAGCGGCACGCCGTCGATCCGGCGCGAGTGTACCTGGCGGCCGCTACCCACGACCTGTTCAGGGCAGCCGGGGACGACGCCCTCCTGCGAGAGGCGACGCGCTATAGGCTCAAGGTTCACCCGCTGGAAAGGCACCTGCCACTGTTGCTGCACGGCCCCGTCGCGGCCCGATGGCTGGAAGCCGAGGTCGGCATCCGCGACCAGGCCGTCCTGAGCGCCGTCCGTCTCCACACAACCGGCGGCAAGGGCATGGGCCCGGTGGCCAAGATAGTCTTCATCGCCGACAAGCTGGACCCTCAGAAGGTGTACCGCTATCCGTGGATAGACCGAGTACGCGCCCTGGCTGACACGAGTCTGGACCGCGCCGTGCTCGAGTTTCTTGAGCGCCAGACCAGCGATCTTCTTGACCGGGGCGAGCTGGTCCACCCGCGTTCATCGGATCTACGCGAAGAGTTGGCGGCCACGCTGGGAGCCCTCTAACCGGCCGGCTCTATGACCCGAATCTGCGCCGAGATAACGTCGCCCGCGACGGTCAGGACCGCGATGGTGGCGGCTACCATAAAGGACGAGTAGCCCTGCCCGGGGTTGACGAAGAGCACTCCGTCACGGGTCTCGTTGACCGGCTCGTGTAAGTGGCCGAACACGATGGCATCCACGGGGTCCGGAAAGTCCGGCAGCAGCTCCTCCAGCTCGAATTCCGGGCCACCCCACGCCGGATGCGTGACTCCAATACGCTTACCGCCTACTTCCAGGACCTCCACGTAGGGGATGGCCTTCCGTAGCTCCGGCGGGTCCGAGTTGCCGTGGACGACGACCGCGTTCTCGGCGACCCTTCTCATGCCCTCGACGACGGCCGGATGTGTGAAATCACCGCAGTGGACCGCGATGTCGGCAGCCGCCAGAGCGCGACGGATATCGGGGTGCACCTCGTCCCACTCGCGGCAGTGGGTGTCGGACACGGCGACGATGGTGACGGTCATGTACCCAGCCCCCAATGCGGGTGTCGCGGACTCAGAACCGGTGGCGATTCTACCACACGGACGCTCCTGCGCCTGTGAATCCCCAGCAGCGCACTAGCCGGTGCGGCACCTGTTTGGGCCCAGACAACTATGCTACAATCCCGGAACCGCGAATACCAATCGAGTTGGGCCGGGGCACGCATCCGGCAGCCATTTGCAAAGACCACCTTAGGAGAGCAGAGATGAGGGCGGCCGTTCTGTATGAGCCACACACCGACCTCAAAATAGAAGAGCTGGACCTGGACGACCCGAAAGAGGGCGAGGTCAAGGTCAAGATCGCCGGCGGCGGCGTGTGCCACAGCGACTATCACCGCATCGATGGGCACACTGCCATCGACACGCTACCGTTCGTTATGGGCCACGAGGGCTCCGGCACCGTCCAGAAGGTCGGCCCCGGCGTGACATCGCTGTCGCCCGGCGACCACGTCATCCTCTCCCTGACCAACCAGTGCGGCCGGTGCCGCAACTGTGCCGCCGGCCGTCCCAATCTGTGCGAGGGATACGAGCGGGGCAGCGGCCTGATGCCTGATGGCACATCCCGGATCTCCAGGGACGGTGTGCCCTACTATCACGGACTCGCTACCTTTGCCGAGGAGACGGTGGTCCTGGCTGACGCGGCGGTGAAGATCAGAGACGACGTGCCTCTCGAGAAGGCGTGCCTGATAGGCTGCGGCGTGATGACGGGAGTCGGCGCCGTGATCAACCGTGCCAAGGTCGAGACGGGCGCCACGGTGGCGGTCTTCGGCTGCGGCGGCGTGGGGCTCAACGTCGTGCAGGGAGCAGTGCTGGCTGGCGCGTCCAAGATCATCGCTGTGGACAAGCTCGATTTCAAGCTGGACAAGGCCGAGGAGCTCGGCGCTACCCACCGCGTAAACGCCGACAGCGAGGACCCGGTCAAGCGAATCCAGGAGCTTACCGGCGGAGGCGCCGACTACGCGTTCGAGGTCATCGGTTTCCCCCAGTTCGTTCGCCAGGCCTTCGACTCCGTTCGCACAGGCGGCACCGCGGTCATGGTGGGAGTGCCACCCGAGGGCGCCGACGTGACGATCCCGGCAAGACCCCTCTTCATGGACCGGACGCTCATGGGAACCTTCTACGGCGCCGGTCGCCCGAGGGTAGACTTTCCGTGGCTCATCGACCTCTACATGGAGGGCCGCCTGAAGCTGGACGAGCTCATCACGCGCTACCGGCCGCTGGACGAGGTGAACCAGGCGTTCGATGACATGAACAGCGGCGTGGCAACCCGCACGATATTGACCTTCAATTAGGGCTACGCCTGGCGATTAGGGCTACCCCTGGAGCCGTCGCCCCTGCGCCGGCGTCTGCAAGGAGGACGATAGATGGTCAGATTCCAGAGGTCCGCGCGTTTCAAGGTCGGCAAGGCCCTGGATGCCGTGAAGTGGGCGAAGGAGATCGCTGGGTACGTCTCAGCCAAGTACCCTGACACGCCCGTTCGCGTCTTCACCGAGAGATACGGGGCGATCGGTGTTATCTACTGGATGGCGGACTTTCCGGACGTCGCCACGATGGATGAGGTCATAAGCGGACTGCTGGAGGACGAGGCGTACCAGGACTACCTCTTCAGGGCCGGCGACCTGCTCCTGGAGGGCTCTGGGAAGGACACCGTGATGGTGTCGGTCGGCGACGACCCGGTCGAACCCGCTCCCGAGGACGGGTTGGACAGCTAGGACAATACGCGCCTCGTCAGGACCTCGTCCTCAACGTCCAGCCCGGCCTCACCCACGATCTCAAGGGCCCGGTCCGCGTCGCGCGCGAACCATCCGCCGGGCCATGACCACCCCTCAGCCCGTCGAAGCCACCCCTCCCGGGAACTCCACGCGTATCTGGTGGTGACCCGAGGCACCGTCGGGGATGGAGTCCACCCTCTCCGCCGTCTGGACGTTGCCGCTCCCGTCGGTTGCGCGGACCCTCAACTTCAGCTCACCCCGAAGGGCCGGAGTGAACTCCTTCGTCCAGATCACCCAGGTGTACGGAGAGAGGGGCTCGCTGATGCGATCGGCCGGCTGCCAGGTCTCGCCCCCATCCGCGCTCACCTCGACGTTGGAGACGCCCCTGACCCCTGTGAATGCGACCCCACCCAGTGTCACGGAGCTGCCCAAGACCTCGGTCCGCGTCCTGGGGATGTCGAACCGAGAGAAGGTCTTCACGCCGGGGACGTCGGTCCAGCCCCTCTCCTGCCAGTAGCCTCTGAAGTCGTAGTCGACCGGCTTGATGGCGGTAAGCCACTTGACGTGCTTGATCCCGAAGAAACCGGGCACGATCAGCCTCATCGGGAAGCCATGATCGGGCCGCAGCGGCTCGCCGTTCATCTCGTACGCGACGATCACCCGGTCCTCCATGGCCAGGTCCAGCGGGATGCTCTCCTCGTAGCCGTCCCACGCCCGGAAGGAGACATCTACCACGCCCGGCTTCAGCCCCGCCCTCTCCAGAAACAGCCTCAGGGGCACGCCCCGCCAGAGGGCGTTGCTGATAAGGTCGCCCCCCACCTCGTTGCTGATGCACTCCAGGGTGACGAACTGCTCGATTGACGGCATGGCCTTTGCCTCGTCGTAGCCCAGCACGAAGGGCTCCTCCACGAGGCCCTCAACCTCCAGTCTCCACTTGTCTACGTCAACCGCGGGGTCGATGATGTTCTTCGAGACGACGTAGAACTCGTCGTTGGGCGTGACCTCGGTGGACAGCACACCTTTCGTCCGGTGGGAGCCACTCAGGCTCACCTGCGATGCTACCCGCTCCCCCACGAACTTGAGTCCATACAGGCCAGCGGCACCGGCGGCAACCCAGATACCGGTCCTCTGCAGGAAGGCGCGCCGGGACCGATCATCGGTGGCGAACAGCCCCCCTCGGGCCGCTGTCACCAAAAAGAACGCCAGCGTGAGTCCGTAGACGACGAAGGCGCCCAGGGAGGCGAAGACGAGCCGTGTCGAACCGGCTGGAACACTGGCGCCGAATACACCGCCTCCGAAGATGGGGACCAGCGTAACCATACTCAGCAACCAGAGCAGCACCCCGAACCAGAAACCTCGGCTCCAGGCGCCGCTTTCGACCGCCGGCCAGCGGTGATCGACGCTTGTGTAAATGATGCCCAGCACTCCACCGACCAGGACCTGGCAGACGAGGAGCCCGACGAACATCAGTGGCTTGGCGGAAAAAGACAGGTTGGCCAGAAGAAAGTCGATCGCCCCTCCCGGAAGGCGCTCCGTAAACCAATCGGCCGCCAGCTCCGTGATCGAGAGGGCGTCCCACACCACCCGCATTGCCACAGTGAAGACGATCATGGCGAAGCCCGCCAGGATCCCGAAGACAAATCCCTTGATAAGGGATGTGCGTGTGAGTATCTCTTGCGTCCGGCCCTGCGTCATATCGCTGCTTCTCTTGATAGAATACAGAACACGCCGCTCTATTGGTACCTACGATGGACCTATTTCAAAAACCCTCACCACCTTGGTCCCTCCCTCCCTTGCCAAGGGAGAGAGGGATAAGAATGAATCTGGGGGTTACCCCTTCGGCGATGCTCAGGGCAGGCTCCCAGACCCCCACCAGATCCCGACTGGTCGGGACTCTGGACTCCCCCATCAGCTACTTTTGAAACAAGTTCGATGCCAATCCTGTACGTAGTTGCGACCCCCATAGGCAATCTCGAAGACATCACGCTCCGCGCTCTGAGGGTGCTGCGTGAGTCCGGGCTTATAGCAGCCGAGGACACCAGGACCACGCGCCGGCTGCTGCAACGCTACGGAGTCCAAACGCCTCTCACCAGCTACCACGAGCATAACAAGCTGTCGAAGCTGCCCACGCTGCTGGACGCACTACGGGAGAAGGACGTCGCCCTGGTCTCAGACGCGGGCATGCCCGGCATTAACGATCCGGGGTACGAGCTCGTCGACGCCGCCTTGCAGGCAGGGATTCGCGTAGTCCCGGTTCCCGGCGCTTCGGCCATCACGGCCGCGCTGGCCGTTGCCGGCGTCACCGCCGATCAGTTCGTCTATCTGGGCTTCCTGCCGCGGCGTCGTGCCGCTCGCAAGAGGCTGCTCGAATCGTTGAACGCAGAGGGGCGCGCGATCGTCGCATTCGAAGCCCCCCACAGACTTCGGAGTGCCCTCACCGACCTGGACGAGACGCTGGGAGAGCGGCGTATAGCCGTCTGCCGTGAGCTAACGAAGCTCCACGAAGAGGTGTTCAGGGGGACCGCGTCCGAAGCGCTCCAATACTTTGTCGAGCCCAGAGGCGAGTTCACGCTGGTCATCGAGGGCGGCGCGAAAGCCAACGCCCCGGCGCCCGGCCCAAGTGACGAGGCGAGATCGCTCGCCGCCCGGTTTCGGGCCGACGGGCTGGGTTCGAAGAAGTCTGTGAGTCAGCTCATGAAAGAGACCGGCCTTACCAGACGGGAGGCATACCGCCTCTGGCTGGAGTCGGCCGGGTCCAGAGCCCCGCAGGTCGACTAGAGAAACGAAGCCGCGAGGGGCGGTTGTGATACCATTAACAATCGATTCCCGCCCGCATCAAGGCACTCTATGTCCGAACGTATCCTCGTAGCCGTAGCCTGGCCGTACGCGAACGGGTCCATACACCTCGGACAGGTGGCCGGCGCCTATTTGCCTGCCGACATTTTCGCCCGTTACCATCGCATGAAGGGCAACGACGTCCTGATGGTATCCGGTAGCGACGCCCATGGCACGCCGGTGACACTCACGGCCGAGCAGCGCGGGATAAGTCCGGAGGAGGTTTCCCAGGCCTACCAGGCCGAGTTCCTCGACAACTGGGAGCGGCTGGGAATCCAGTTCGACCTCTTCACCTCGACGGGGACGGAGAATCACGCGCAGGTCTCGCAGGACATCTTCCTGCGGCTGCACGAGCAGGGCTACATCTACGAGGCGGAGATGACGATGCTGGCTCCCGAATCCCCGCCCGAGGCAAATACCGGGCCGGACACCGATCCGATCGCGTCCGTGCCGGGCGCGAACGACCTCACCAGCGTCGTGAGCCAAGATCCCGTGTACGCGGGCACCACCCCACCCCAGGTGGAGCCCAGCGCGCCAGGCGAGAACGCGTCCCCAGTTCTCGCCGCTGAACTCTACGCGGAACCCGCTCCCGCCGCGGCAGTGGACGCACCTGCGGCAAGCGCCGCCCAACAGGCGGATGCGCTGA
>JADFHV010000299.1 GCA_022566975.1 Chloroflexota bacterium | reverse complement strand
CCATATCGTCATCGTGAACCATGCACTGCTCCTGTCGGACCTGGTCGCCGGGGGCGGCCTGATCCCTGATCACGACGTCCTGATCGTCGACGAGGCCCATCACCTGGAGGAGGAGGCCACCAGGCACCTGGGGTTCGACCTCGCCCAGGCCCGTCTCGACGAGCACCTTCGTGCCTTCTCCGGTGACCGCAGCGTGCTTAACGATGCTATTGCGGCGTTTCGTGGCTCCACGGCTGCCGCTACGAGACGGAGCACCGTCGAGACGGTGTGTGCCGAGGCCGCGTCGCGGCTACCCGCGGCGCGCGACCACGCCGCGGCCACGTTCGGCCTGTTGGCCGGAATGATCGCCCGAGAGGCACGAGAAGGTCCAAACCAGTCGAGAGAGCTACGGGTCTCCTCCACCACCAGGGTACAGCTCGACTGGTCCGACCTTGAGATTGAGTGGGAGAACCTGGACGCGTCTCTGGCGGACCTGGACAGATCGCTGGGACGCCTGCTGACGTCGCTCGAGGGACTCGAGGAGGCCGGGCTGATCAATTACGAGGCGTTGGTGTCTCAGGTCGGCCGGGTCCAGCAGGCCAACGTCGAGTTCCGCCAGATGCTGGCGGAGTTCATGGCCCAGCCAAAGTCCGACGCCGTGTACTGGGTGACCCAGAGGGGCTATCGGGGCGACCTGGCCCTCCACGCGGCCCCGTTGCACGTGGGGGAGACGCTGGACAAAGACCTCTTCTCCCGCCGCGAATGTGTCATCCTCACCAGCGCGACACTGGGAACCAAGGGCTCTTTCGAGCACATCAGGGAGCGAACGGGATTCACCGACGCCGACGAGCTTATGCTCGGGTCACCCTTCGACTACCCCAATGCCGCCATGCTCTGCGTGCCCGACGACATGCCCGAGCCAAGCTCCTGGGCGTATCAGGCGGCGGTAGAGCAGGCGGTCACCGATGCGGTTACGGCTGTGGGCGGCCGCACCATGGCCCTCTTCACCTCCCACGCATCTCTGCAGACCACCGCAACGGCCGTCCGAGCGGACCTTCTGGCCCGAGGGATCACCGTGCTGGCACAGGGAGTGGACGGCCGTCCCGCTCAGCTCCTCGGCAGGTTCCTTGATGACCCCAAGTCCCTCCTGCTGGGCACCGCCAGCTTCTGGGAGGGTGTGGACCTGGCGGGGGAGTCGCTCAAGGTACTGATGGTGATGCGTCTCCCGTTCAGCGTGCCAACCGAGCCCCTCTTCGAAGCGCGGTCCGAGCTCTACGAGAACCCTTTCAACGAATACGCCCTGCCCCAAGCCGTGCTGCGACTCCGCCAGGGGTTCGGCCGCCTCATCAGGACCCGGACCGATCGGGGCGTGGCCGTGATCCTGGACAGACGTATCACGTCGCGGCGGTACGGTCGTGAGTTCCTGGACTCGCTACCCGACGTGACGCTGAAGAGGGGCAGCCTGCACGAGCTATCGGACCAGATACGGGAGTGGATCGGGGCGTCGCCATGTTGATCCCCTTCACAGGCCCGCTCGACCTCGCAAGCACGCTCGAGAGTGGGCAGACGTTCCGCTGGAAGCGGGACGAGTCCGACCGCACCGCCTCGGACGGCCGGTGGTACCACGGGGTGATTCTCGACAACATCGTCGGGCTCCGACGTGTGGCGGGGGGCGTGGAGTTTTGTTGCTCTCCCGATGACGAGACGGCGCTGGCGCCCCTCGTGCGCGACTACCTCCGCCTGGACGACGACCTGGACGACATCTACAGGGCCATCAACCTCGATGACCATATAGGCGACGCCATAGGTAGATTTCATGGACTGAGGCTGGTGAGACAGGACCCGTGGGAGTGCCTCGTCTCCTTCATCTGCTCGTCCACATCCAACATCGCCCGGATCAGCGCCAACGTGGAGGACATGTCCACGCACTTCGGCAGTCCGGTCGCCCTGGGAGACCACGTCAGGGGCACCTTTCCGGCGGCCGAGGCGCTGGCCTCCGCCGGTGAGATGGCTCTTCGGGGGCTCGGCCTGGGCTTCCGCGCCAAGTACGTCGCCGCCGTCGCCGAGATAGCGGCGGCGGGCAGGCTAGACCTATTCTCTCTTCGAGAGGCGGACTACGAGGACGCCCTGGAGATCCTGACCGCCCTTCCCGGCGTCGGGGACAAGGTGGCCAACTGTGTGCTGCTCTTCTCGCTGGACAAGCTGGAGGCCTTCCCGGTGGACGTCTGGATTCACCGCGCGCTGCATGATTGGTACCTGGACGGGGACGGAAAGCTGTCCCGTACTCAGATGCGTCTATGGGCCCAGGACTACTTCAGTCCCTACGCCGGCTATGCCAGCCAGTACCTGTTCCACAACCGCCGTCTGATGGGCAGGCGCACAGGTCCCGACCCCTCGTAAGCGTTCTGACCCTCGACCAGGCTGTCTTCAGCGTCACCCGGAGCACCCTCATGTCACCCGTGGTGGAGCGAGGGGTC